>NZ_JAWOVY010000009.1:0-217551 GCF_033340155.1 Vibrio sp. 1562 | reverse complement strand
ATGCGTAGCCATTCTTCTTTGGCTTTCGCTTTTTTTTCTTTGCGTATTTGTACATCCCAGAAGTCTTCAAACTGTATCTGGTCAACAGTTTTAACTGTTGGTTTATTGCTTCTCTCAGAGTCATCCGACCGTTGAGAGTCCCTTACCGGGTTGCCATCAGGCATAAACAATGATGAAAATTCTTCTGGAAGCCGAGCTTGAAAAGCGGCAAGAGATTTCAAAAGCGATGCCATACCAACGAAGTCGGCAGGTACATCTTTAAGCAACCGAAAGGCTGCCTTACCTTGGTTTGGGTTTTCGATTGGGTTGTGCTTCAGAAAGCTTCGAATCAAAGTCCAACCAGATCCCTCGCAACGAATCAGGAACTGATCTTGTTCTAACTCACTTAACGCCTTGGCAACCTGTTGCTCATCCCAGTTCAAGTCAGAAGCAACGTAACCAATCGGCAGTCGAAAGCAGCCAAGCAAATTACAATGTGGGCATGTAAGCAAATACAGTCCTAGCAACTTCGCAGAGTCACTCCAGGACAAAACGTTTTGCTTTAGCCAAAAGCGGGTATAGACCTTGCCATAATCACGCATGGAGGTACTCGCTTCTGTGTTTACGTAAAATGCTGACCATTACTTGCCCTTAATCCTACTGGTTACTGGCTTTCAGCTCGCTTGGGCATTCGGGATAGATGTCCGGTCTTAACTGAGATCGGGTTACCTGTCCTTGCGTAGCTTGTTCGATGGGTAAAACGAATTCAGCGGGAACACGCCCTGATTTATTCAACCAAAACCAGACGTTTTGCTGTTTTGAGTTGATGGCTCTTGCTAATGCTGATTGCCCGCCGACCAAGTCAATGGCACGGCGGAGATGTTTTTGTGTCGTTTTGAACACTTCCATACCGTCTCCTATTACAATAATAACTGTTACAAGATTGAATGTTACAGTTTAAACTGTAGATAAGTCAACAGTTAAAATTGTTGAAAGACTACAGTTTTATTTGTAGAATGCGGGCTTATGAAAACTTTATCCGAACGACTAAACCATGCCTTGCAGCTTACTGGGGTAACTCAGTCTGAGTTGGCTCGTCGCATTGGTATCAAACAGCAGTCGATCAGCCAGATTTGCTCTGGTAAATCGGCTAGGTCTCGTTACACCATGCAGATCGCGGAGGCGCTTCGCGTGAATGCTCATTGGCTCGCCACAGGTGATGGCGAGATTGGTTTGGGGGTCGGTAATGTAGAAGTCGGGCCTGATATTAAGGGAAGAATTCCTCTCATTAACTGGGTTCAGGCCGGTGATTGGACTGAAATAGCGGAGGGATTTGCCCATGAAGATGCTGAGGAGTGGCGTGAAGTCACTGGGAAAGCACATGAGGGTTGTTTCGCACTTCGCGTAAAAGGCGACAGTATGGAAAATCCAAGCGGAAAAAAATCCATACCTGAGGGGGCAGTGATCGTTGTTGATCCTGAGTTACCTTACTCTTCAGGTTCATTGGTTGTTGCGCGTTTGGATGATTCGAAAGAAGCAACCTTTAAGCAGTTGGTTATTGATGGTGAACAGAAGTATCTAAAACCTTTGAACCCGCAATACCCTGCAATACCGATCAACGGCAACTGCACCATCATCGGTGTAGTACGACAAGCTATCATCGATTTCTGGTAGCGAAGGAATTTGTGGTTTAGCCACAGTTGTTCATGAGCTGAAGAAGCAACGATTGCAAACAGCTACAACTGAGCATTGGCGCGCGCTGAGAATAAATGGTAACCGATTAGATAACCATTGATTGTTTATAAAGTCAAGATCAGCGAAAATAGCGGCCAATTACGATTAACACGACGGATTTGACAAGCGAAGAACTGAAAAGAGAGTACTTCCAAAAGTGTGTACAAATCCGTGTACAAACTAAAAGAATTTATACATGGCAAACCAAGATTTTCTCAATGAAATCAATAAGCGAAGGACCTTTGCTATCATCTCTCACCCGGATGCGGGTAAAACCACCATTACTGAAAAAGTCCTTTTATTCGGAAACGCGATCCAAAAAGCAGGTACGGTTAAAGGTCGTGGTAACGCACAGCACGCAAAATCAGACTGGATGGAAATGGAAAAAGAACGTGGTATCTCGGTAACCACTTCTGTAATGCAGTTCCCTTACAATGACTGTCTGGTAAACCTACTTGATACGCCTGGACACGAAGACTTCTCGGAAGATACATACCGTACGTTAACGGCAGTAGACTCGTGTTTGATGGTTATCGATGCGGCGAAAGGTGTCGAGGATCGTACACGTAAGCTGATGGAAGTAACGCGTCTGCGTGACACGCCAATCGTAACCTTCATGAACAAACTTGACCGTGACGTTCGTGATCCAATGGAAGTATTGGACGAGGTAGAAAACGAGTTGGGCATGATGTGTGCGCCAATTACATGGCCAATCGGCTGTGGTAAAGAATTTAAAGGTGTGTACCACATTCACCGTGATGAAACGATTTTATACGAATCAGGTCACGGTCATGAGATTCAAGAAGTTCGAATCATCAAAGGTCTCGATAACCCAGAGCTTGATGAAAAAGTTGGTGCAGGCCTTGCGGAAAGTGTTCGAGAAGAGCTTGAGCTTGTCATGGGTGCTTGCCCTGAGTTTGATTTGGAAATGTTCCTAACAGGTGAGCTTACGCCAGTTTACTTCGGTACTGCATTAGGTAACTTTGGTGTGGATCATATGCTAGACGGTCTAACTGAATGGGCTCCAGCGCCGAAAACTCGTCAAGCGGTTGAACGTGAAGTTGAAGCGACTGAAGAGAAGTTCTCTGGTTTCGTATTTAAGATCCAAGCGAACATGGACCCAAAACACCGCGACCGTATCGCATTCATGCGTATTGTATCGGGCACTTACACGCAAGGTATGAAGATGAACCACGTTCGTCTTGGCAAGCAAGTGAGTATCTCTGATGCAGTAACCTTTATGGCTGGTGACCGTGCACGTGCAGAACACGCTTACGCCGGTGACATCATTGGTCTACACAACCACGGTACTATTCAGATTGGTGATACCTTTACGCAAGGTGAATCATTGAAGTTCTCTGGTATTCCGAACTTCGCTCCGGAACTATTCCGTCGTATTCGCCTGAAAGATCCACTAAAGCAGAAGCAGCTTCTCAAAGGTTTGGTTCAGCTATCAGAAGAAGGTGCGGTACAGGTATTCCGTCCTCTACAGAACAACGATCTGATCGTTGGTGCCGTTGGTGTACTTCAGTTTGATGTTGTTGTGGCTCGTTTGAAGTCTGAGTATAACGTTGAAGCGATTTATGAAGGCATTAACGTTGCAACTGCGCGTTGGGTTGAGTGTGGTGATGCGAAGAAACTGGATGAGTTCCAACGCAAGAATCAAGCGAACTTAGCATTGGATGGTGGTGATAACCTAACGTATATCGCTCCAACAATCGTTAACTTAAACTTAGCGAAAGAGCGTTTCCCGGACGTTGATTTCCGTGCGACGCGTGAGCACTAATTTGCGCGGTTAGGGTAAGCCTTAACGCAAACTAGATTTTAAAACGCCCTTGGCTATAAACTTAGCCAAGGGCGTTTTTATATAAGGATAAGATATGAACTGGTTTAAACGTGGGCTAAAGCGTTACGACAATTGGTGTAAAGAAATGGGGTTAACCCCCGATCAGAAACGCAGTTGCGTCCCATATCGAAAAGACCCTGCCCACCAAGCTGAAGAGAAGAGTGAAGCCCAACGATCTTCTGATTTCCCGCCCGAAGATACAGATAAAAAACGTCAAGATGAAGCTCTTTGATACGCACTGCCACTTTGATTTTGATGTGTTTCAAGATGACTTTGCGCATCAACTTGAGCTTGCTCAAACGCAAGGCGTCGCAAGAATTTTGATTCCTTCCGTCGGTCCGCAAAACTGGGCTCGTATTCAAACTTTGGCAGAGCAACATGCCAATTTGTATTATGCGCTCGGCTTTCATCCGTATTTTCTTGAAGATAACGTTGAGCAGCACCTTACAGAGCTAGAAGGCTATCTAAATCAAAAAGGGCAGCAGTGCGTGGCAATAGGAGAGTGTGGTTTAGATTTTGCCATTGATGTTGATCCACAGTTGCAAGAAAAGATACTTGAAGTTCAATTTGAGCTGGCTAGACGCTTCGAGCTCCCAGTTATTTTACATAGCCGAAAAGCGCACAATCGCCTCATTCAAATGGTGAAAGCGGCGAATCTCCCTAGAGGTGGTGTACTACACGCTTTTTCTGGGAGTTATCAGCAAGCCATGGAGTGGGTCAAATTAGGTTTTTTTATCGGTGTAGGAGGAACGATTACCTACCCAAGAGCCAAGAAAACACGCGACGCAATTCAAAAATTACCACTCGAAAACCTAGTAATCGAAACAGACGCACCAGATATGCCTATACTTGGATATCAAGGGGAGTCAAATCACCCAGCCAAACTCATTCACGTCTTTAATGAGCTCGTAGAGTTGCATAACGGCCGAAAGCAATCGATTGCCTCTCAACTGTGGAAAAATAGCAATTTTGCTTTCTCGATATGTGAATAAAATCTAAAGATGTGGTTTGAAATCGAAAACGTTTTCCTGCTTATTGTGAATTAACTCACAAAGCTGGTTGAATCAATCATGAATCTTATAGGAAAGTGTGAGGCTGGCATTACTTTAATTGATTCTGCATGAGTATAATTGCCCCCGCTTTATAGCTCCATTTTGTAACACGCCAATAAATAACTTATAAGGAAGTCATAAACTATGAGCCTGTTTATGAGCCTAATCGGTATGGTAGTGCTTCTTGCGATTGCAGTGGCATTTTCTAACAACCGAAAAGCTATCAACTTTAGAACTGTGGGTGGCGCATTCGCTATCCAATTCGCATTAGGTGCATTTGTTCTGTATGTACCTTGGGGCCGTGATCTACTAAACGGTTTCTCTTCAGGTGTTTCTAACGTTATCAACTACGGTAACGATGGTTCATCATTCCTGTTCGGTGGTCTTGTTTCTGACAAGATGTTCGAAGTATTCGGCGGCGGCGGTTTCATCTTCGCATTCCGTGTTCTTCCTACACTGATCTTCTTCTCTGCACTGATTTCAGTTCTTTACTACATTGGCGTTATGCAATGGGTTATCAAGATTCTTGGTGGCGCACTACAAAAAGCGCTAGGCACTTCTCGTGCGGAATCAATGTCAGCGGCAGCTAACATTTTCGTAGGTCAAACTGAGGCACCTCTAGTTGTTCGCCCATTCGTTCCAAAAATGACTCAATCAGAGCTATTCGCGGTAATGTGTGGTGGTCTAGCTTCTGTTGCTGGTGGTGTACTAGCTGGTTACGCATCTATGGGTGTTCCACTAGAGTACCTAGTTGCGGCATCATTCATGGCAGCACCAGGTGGTCTACTGTTCGCTAAAATCCTTCACCCAGAGACTGACCAGCCTCACGAAAGTATCGAAGAAGCGATGGACGGCGGTGACGACAAACCAGTTAACGTAATCGACGCAGCTGCGGGCGGTGCGGCTTCTGGTCTACAACTTGCGCTTAACGTAGGTGCAATGCTAATCGCATTCGTTGGTCTAATCGCGCTAATCAACGGTATGCTAGGTGGCATCGGTGGTTGGTTCGGCATGCCAGAACTAACACTAGAGCTAATCCTAGGTTACGCGTTCTCTCCACTAGCATTCCTAATCGGTGTTCCATGGGCAGAAGCTGTAACAGCTGGTTCATTCATCGGTCAGAAAATCGTAGTGAACGAATTCGTTGCTTACTTGAACTTCACACCATATCTAGGTGAAAACGCTCAAGTAATCGCGGCAACTGGTGAAGTAATGTCTGAGAAGACAACAGCTATCATCTCATTCGCACTATGTGGTTTCGCGAACCTTTCTTCTATCGCGATTCTACTTGGTGGTCTAGGTAGCCTTGCACCAAACCGTCGTAGTGACATCGCTCGCATGGGTGTTAAAGCAGTTCTTGCAGGTACGTTGTCTAACCTTATGGCAGCGACAATTGCAGGCTTCTGCTTAAGCCTTGCAGCACTATAATTAGAATCGGTTCTTAATATATAGACGCCGTTTTACATCATGCCCTGTAGCAAGAGATTGCTGCGGGGCATTTTTCGTTTTTCGGGCTCCAAAATTTCATCGGGTGTTTGCCTTAGTCGAGGTATTACGCAGTCAATGGAATAGGGGCTAGGAAATTTTGAGATACAAACCGTTTGCGCTCTATTTGGTGCTACAGTTTTGCGGTGAAACTCTATAATGTATTAATCACAGGATAGTGGTTAAGCTTGATTCTTAATCACGTAATGAATATTACATAATCGATGGGCAAATGAATTGCCCTGCAATATCAGATCTAATAGGCGTTTTGCTTTGTGATGTGATATTAAAGACACCGCAATCATAGATTGTTGTGCCATAGGCCAAACTGGTACTGTGCGGTGACAAGGATAGCAATTGGCATATGATAAATTTTCGCTGTATATGCCGAGTCTTCAGGGAACCAAGTCCGTTCATTAATAGACTGTTTAGCCATTTACTCACATTGTCTCGACTTGTTGATTATAGTTAAAGACGTGATGTAAGGCTGAGTAGTGAATTTTTTGAATATTGATCGGAGATAGAAATGAGCGATTTAAAAGCAGCAGCGCTACGTGCACTTAAACTTATGGACCTAACTACGTTGAATGACGATGACACTGATGCAAAAGTGATCTCACTATGTCATGACGCGAAAACAGCAGTAGGCAACACAGCTGCAATTTGTATTTACCCTCGCTTTATTCCTATTGCTAAGAAGACACTTCGTGAGCAAGGTACGCCAGAGGTTCGTATTGCAACAGTAACGAACTTCCCACATGGTAACGACGACATTGAAATCGCAGTTGCTGAAACAAAAGCGGCGGTTGCTTACGGTGCAGACGAAGTTGACGTAGTTTTTCCTTACCGAGCGCTAATGGCGGGTGATGAGAAAGTAGGCTTCGAACTAGTTAAGCAATGTAAAGAAGCTTGTGGTGACATTCTTCTTAAAGTGATCATCGAAACAGGTGAACTAAAAGAAGAAGCACTAATCAAGAAAGCATCTCAAATCTGTATTGAAGCAGGTGCTGACTTCATTAAAACTTCAACTGGTAAAGTGCCAGTAAACGCAACACCAGAATACGCTCGCATGATGCTTGAAGTTATTCGCGACATGGGGGTTGCAGAAACTGTTGGTTTCAAACCAGCAGGTGGTGTGCGCACTGCTGAAGACGCAGCAGCATACCTAGCAATGGCTGACGAAATCCTAGGTGACAACTGGGTTGATGCTCGTCACTACCGTTTTGGTGCGTCTAGCCTGCTAACCAACCTACTAAATACATTAGAAGTATCGGACGACGTCGCTGATCCAACAGCGTACTAATTTCAATAATACGTCTGAACGGTAGCACCTAAACGGGTGCTACCACACCTCTTCTATCCTACTACAACCATGGCTCAAAAGAGCTTGGGAGGCACTAATGTATTTACCACAAGAAATCATTCGTAAAAAACGTGACGGCGAAGTCCTAACCGCCGACGAAATCAACTTCTTTATTCAAGGCGTAGCGAACAACACGGTATCTGAAGGTCAGATTGCGGCGTTTGCTATGACGATTTTCTTTAATGAAATGACCATGGATGAGCGCATCGCCTTAACGTGTGCGATGCGTGATTCGGGCATGGTTATCGACTGGAGCCACATGAACTTCGGTGGTCCAATTGTCGACAAACACTCAACCGGTGGTGTGGGTGACGTAACTTCTTTAATGCTTGGCCCAATGGTGGCAGCGTGTGGCGGTTTCGTACCTATGATCTCTGGCCGCGGTCTTGGTCATACAGGCGGTACGCTGGATAAACTTGAATCTATCCCTGGTTACAACATTACGCCGAGCAACGATGTTTTTGGTCAAGTAACCAAAGACGCTGGTGTGGCGATCATCGGTCAAACTGGTGACCTTGCTCCTGCGGATAAGCGTGTTTACGCGACTCGTGATATTACCGCAACGGTAGACAATATCTCCCTGATTACGGCGTCGATCCTTTCTAAGAAACTGGCGGCGGGTCTGGAATCGCTAGTGATGGACGTAAAAGTGGGTTCAGGTGCATTTATGCCAACTTACGAAGCGTCTGAAGAGCTAGCAAAATCAATCGTTGCGGTAGCAAACGGTGCTGGCACTAAGACTACGGCAATTCTTACGGACATGAACCAAGTATTGGCGTCTTCAGCGGGTAACGCAGTAGAAGTTCGTGAAGCGGTTCGTTTCTTAAAGGGTGAATACCGTAATCCTCGTCTACTTGAAGTGACCATGGCTTCATGTGCTGAAATGTTAGTACTTGGCAAGCTTGCTGAGAACACAGAAGACGCACGCGTAAAACTGATGGAAGTGCTGGATAACGGCAAAGCGGCTGAGTGCTTCGGCAAGATGGTTGCCGGTTTAGGCGGCCCTGCGGACTTCGTAGAAAACTACGACAACTACTTAGAAAAAGCAGCAATCATTAAGCCAGTTTACGCAACAGAAACGGGCATTGTCTCTGCAATGGATACACGTGCTATCGGCATGGCTGTGGTTGCTATGGGTGGTGGTCGTCGTGTTGCTACTGATGAAATCGACTACGCAGTTGGTTTCGACGAGTTCATCCGCCTAGGTGAGGTCGCAGACAGTGATAAACCTCTTGCGGTCATCCACGCTCGCACTGAAGAGCAATGGGAAGAAGCGGCAAAAGCACTGCGCAGTGCAATCAAAGTAGGTGGTGAATACACACCAACTCCAGAGGTTTACCGCCAAATTCGTGCAGAAGATATCTAATAGAACAAGTAATTACACAAGGCCTACTCAACCATAATAAAAAGCCGAGTGGGCCTAAGGAACGAGCAATGAAAAGAGCATTTATTTTAGTACTAGACTCATTCGGTATCGGTGCAACTGCCGATGCTAAAGAATTTGGTGATGTAGGTTCAGACACACTAGGTCACATCGCTGACCAATGTGACAAAGGCTTAGCAGATAACGACAATCGCCAAGGTGCACTTCGCCTTCCAAATCTATCGAAACTTGGTTTGGCAATGGCGCATAAAGAATCGACAGGTCGCTTCGCACCTGGACTAGACGCAGACGCTGAAATCATTGGTGCATACGGTCATGCAGCAGAGCTTTCTTCAGGTAAAGACACGCCGTCTGGTCACTGGGAAATCGCAGGTGTGCCTGTTCTGTTTGACTGGGGTTACTTCACTGACAAAGCAAACAGCTTCCCGAAAGAATTGACTGACCGCATTCTTGAGCGTGCAGGTCTTGACGGTTTCCTAGGTAACTGTCACGCGTCTGGTACTCAAGTTCTTGACGATCTTGGTGAAGAGCACATGAAGACTGGCAAACCAATCTTCTACACGTCTGCTGACTCTGTATTCCAAATCGCATGTCACGAAGAGACTTTCGGTCTAGACCGTCTACTAGAGCTTTGCCAAATCGCACGTGAAGAGCTAGAAGATTACAACATTGGTCGTGTTATCGCGCGCCCATTCGTTGGTGCTGGTAAAGGTCAATTTGAGCGTACAGGTAACCGTCGTGATCTTTCTGTAGAGCCACCATCAGCAACGGTTCTTCAGAAGCTCGTTGATGAGAAGCAAGGCAACGTGGTTTCTATTGGTAAGATTGCTGATATCTACGCAAACTGCGGCATCACTAAGAAAGTGAAAGCGACAGGTATCCCTGCATTGTTCGAAGCAACGCTAGAGCAAATCAAAGAAGCGGGCGACAACACGATCGTATTCACTAACTTTGTAGACTTCGACTCAGCTTACGGTCACCGTCGTGACGTAGCGGGTTACGCAGCGGCACTTGAGTACTTCGATGATCGTATCAACGAAGTGCTAGAGATTATGGAAGAAGACGATGTGCTTATCCTAACGGCAGACCACGGCTGTGACCCAACATGGCCAGGTACTGACCATACTCGTGAGCACATCCCAGTATTGGTTTATGGTCAAAAAGTACCAGCTGGTTCTCTTGGCCGCCGCGAAACATTCGCAGATATCGGTCAAACATTGGCAAGTTACTTCGGTACTTCTCCAATGGATCACGGTAAGAACTTCCTATAATTAGTTAGGTTTTTGAAAACTAGGAGCTTGATAGCTCCTAGTTTTATGTTTGCAGTATGTAAATGCTGCTTGTCGGAAATGAGAATACTCTGGCATATATCGCCTTAAGCGCGGAGCGCTAGAGAAAGGTTAAGGAAAAGAAAATGGCAACTCCACATATCAATGCTGAAATGGGTGCATTTGCAGACGTCGTACTGATGCCTGGTGATCCACTACGTGCAAAATACATCGCAGAGACTTTCCTTGAAGATGTCGTTCAAGTGTGTGACGTTCGTAATATGTTTGGTTACACAGGTACATACAAAGGCCGTAAGATATCGGTAATGGGCCACGGTATGGGTATCCCATCATGCTCGATTTACGCGACTGAACTAATCAAAGACTTCGGCGTGAAGAAAATCATCCGTGTTGGCAGCTGTGGCGCAGTGAATGAAGACATCAAAGTGCGTGATGTTGTGATCGGCATGGGTGCATGTACTGACTCTAAAGTGAACCGTATCCGCTTTAAAGGTCATGACTTCGCGGCAATCGCAGACTACAACATGGTTCGTGCGGCAGAAGACGCTGCAAAAGCTCGCGGTATTGACGTTAAAGTTGGTAACCTATTCTCAGCAGAGCTTTTCTACACGCCAGATCCAGAAATGTTCGATGTAATGGACAAGTACGGCATTGTTGGTGTTGAAATGGAAGCGGCTGGTATTTACGGTGTTGCGGCAGAATACGGTGCAAAAGCTCTGACAATCTGTACGGTTTCTGATCATATCAAGACTGGCGAACAGACTACATCTGACGAGCGTCAAACGACATTCAACGACATGATGCTAATCGCACTAGATTCAGTATTGCTTGGTGACGAAGAGTAAGCGACGAAGAGTCATTCTATTTTTCGCTCTCAAGAGCTAAAAAAACAGCCCACACATTGCGGGCTGTTTTTATATGAGTTGTTAGCGCTACCTAGTTACTTGGTTAGCAGCAGGTTTGGCGCTTTTTTACGACGTATCGGTTGTCGACGTAAAATCAAGATGAACAACATACCACAGACAAAGCTCATTAAGACCATCATGTACATATAACGATCGCTCTTGCGATAGTGGTGGTCAGAAATAGCCGTCACCCGGCCCGTCTCAAAGGTCACGCGAACAAAACCGATAAGCGCACCATCTGCAAAAACTGGTTCAACCAACTGCTGGCGACCAATGGAAGCTGTTGCCAAAGGCGTATCCAGGCCAAGAACTTCGCGTACCGATAATGCCTCTTCACTAGACGCTAAACGTACACCCTGTGCATCGTAGATTGTTGCATCAAACACTAAACGGTCTTGTGCTAGCTGGTTTGTTAGCTGAAGTAATCGTTCTTGATCTTTAGTTAAAATCATCTCACTGGCAGAAAGAGACGCCTGTGAAATCAAAACTTTGGTGAGCGTTTCAAGCTGTTGTGCTTGAATTTTCTCATTACCCTTACTGATCACAACACTGTTTTTTATTGTGATAAACAACATCACACACAGTAGGATTAGTGCCAGAATTCTTAGGGCATTCCTTACTGAGAACAAAGATTCACTCATGCTCTTTACTCATCCATTTAAAATAAAACAAAGACTTGCCTTTTTAGTTTGTTGAGGTAACGTTTTAGCAAAGTCATAAGGGATTATATACATGGACGCGTCAAAAAGCTTGCCTATCAGAAAACATACGACACTTTTAAAACGATTACCCGAGACTCGATTTGCCTCCCAATTAGATAAAGCAAAAGCAAACTGGATCGTATTTGCTGAGTACCTTTCGCCAAGTCACTTCGAAGACATTGATTTCTTCACCGGCTTTTACAACCCAATACTAGAAACGTGGAAAGTTGGCCAATATGAAGTAGCCCTGATGGCCGGAGAGTTGACTCCTCAACATGAAACGATCTTACAAAGTCTCAACCTAGATTACGCCTCGCTTAATGAAGTGCCCGATCTATCAACCCAAGGGTTGATTGTATTTGATATGGATTCAACGGCGATCCAGATAGAGTGTATTGATGAAATCGCGAAACTGGCAGGAGTAGGGGATGAGGTCGCTGAAGTCACTGAACGTGCCATGCAAGGTGAGCTGGATTTTGAGCAAAGTTTACGTCAGCGAGTTGGTAAGCTCAAAGGTGCCGATGAATCAATTCTTGAACAAGTTCGTTCCCAGTTACCATTCATGCCGGACTTTGAAGCGCTAATTGCGACGTTGAAAGCCTTGGGCTGGAAAACAGCGATTGCCTCCGGTGGTTTTACTTACTTCTCTGATTACATCAAAGATAAAGTCGACTTAGACTTTGCTCGCTCCAATCAATTAGAAATTATTGACGGCAAACTCACGGGTAAAGTACTTGGCGATGTGGTAACGGCGCAGATGAAGTCTGACATTCTAGTGGAACTGGCGGATGAATATGAAATTGAGCAGCACAACACGGTTGCTGTCGGTGATGGCGCTAATGATCTTGTGATGATGTCGGTGGCAGGATTAGGGATTGCGTATCACGCAAAACCAAAAGTGGAAGCTCAAGCGCAATCAGCGATTCGCTTTGCAGGGTTGGGCGGTGTGCTCTGTATTTTATCTGGCGCATTGGTGAAGCAGCAAAAGGTCAGCTGGAAAGCTAAACCTTAACCATCCATTCAAAAACACCGCCAGAAAGGCGGTGTTTTTTTTCAATTTGGTATGACTTTGAATTTACTCGGTTAACTCCAATCTAATTACAACCTCTTCAGTAATGTCTTCAAATTCACTGTAACCAACGAGCGCTGTTAACTCTTTTTCTAACTTGCTCGCTTGATGTACGCCAAATTGGGTTAAGTCACTTAAATCTTGTTGCAGTAATGATGTCATCGGATCGAAAATTGGCGCAGTAGAAAGGCGAATCACGTAAAAGTCACCCATCATTCGCGCTTTCTTTATAAATTGAATCCGCTCTTTTACGCTGTTGAACTCTTGATGAAGCTTTGACTCAATGCTTGTAATTTTATTGCCTACTTTTGCGGCGCTTATGTAGATATCCTGATGTCTGGCTTGAGCACCTTCTACACGTTTTATTGGCTCTGCGATTAATGTGCTTGTCCGGCCTTTAAAGATAGGTTCAAGTGACAACAGTTGGTCATGCCCAAGACGGGCAAAAAGCTCAATGTGTTTAGGTAGCGGCAAGTTCACCCCGATAACGGGGGTTTTGATTGAAGGTGACGTACTCTTACTGATAAAAATGGGCGTGCTCAGCGTACGCGAGAGCAACATGCAGTGCAGCCTTTCAAGTAGAGCATTACTTGGTAGCGTCTCTTTTTGCGGGATTAGCTTGTCTTGATTGTGCTCGATAATGCTGTTGAAAAAAGCGATTACCTTCATGGTTTGGCTGCTTTCATCAATAACTAGCTGCACGCTACAACCGTCTGGGCTTACACGAATTACTCGGTATGGCACCGACATTAACGGCAATTTTTTATCGTAGAGTTGTAATTCTCGAAAGTTGATTCTTACCTCTTGCCCAGAACGTAACATCGTAGGCTCACTTAGCCTAATTCCGAGTCCTCGTTTGGAAAGGTCAACAGTACAGCCGCCTGTTTTAGTTTGTCCTGAGTACAACTCTAAAGGTGTTTTAAAACGATAACGAGGCTCTTTTCGACGAGACTTTGCATCAAAATAAATGCCCTTTGGATTGCCGATAACTCTTCTCGGATGACGAAACGCGTTTAACGTATTAGCGGGTAAGCGCGGCTTTTCAGTTAGCAGGTAATCCTGCCCTGATTTTTCGTCAGCAATTTCTTGCAAAATACCAATATGAGTCAGTGATTGAGACGTTTCTGCTAACTCTGGAGAGAAAGCTGCTAGGTCTTCCTGTTCTTGCTCAGATAGTTCAAAGATTGAAATTCTAAAGGCGCGCCAACTCTCTCGTTTGCCACCTAAATGCCAAAATAGCTGGCGCTGTTCGCGAGTTGCTTCAGGGCGAAACATCGAATAGAAATAGGTTCGATTCTCGTGCTCGTGAGTAAATGAATAAAGGACATTGGTTGTTCCTTTCACACCAGGCTTAATGAGTGACGCGATGCGTTGCTCGTTGAATAAGGAACCAAACATTTGCTGGTTTCTCTCATCGTGCCAGTATTGCCAAAGCTTTTGATTGTTTGGCGTTAACATTGCTAATTTTAGGTCACTACCATCAAAGAATAGAGGCAAGCTGCTGGTGTGCTTTAGTGCGATGTGCTCATAACCGCGAGTTCGAGCTCGAATAATCTTGTCTTGATTGTCGTGACGAGCCCTTTTAGCAGCACTGTTGAGCGCTTCATCTATCACTCTGGTGACGACATTGGTGTCAGTTAAGCGTATGGTTCTGAGGTATCGAACTGAGTCATTTTCGTAACAGTCATCAACCGCGAGTATGCGGTATGCAAGCGGTTTCTCTATACCTGCAACGTTAGATTTGCTGGCAAATTCAGTAAACGTGACCTGAATAATTTCCCCAAGGTTATATTTAAATGCACTAGGGACTTTGAACTTTGCGCCAGAGCTAGATAAATCAATGCTTAATCCATGAAGAAGCTGTCCTTTAGAACGGCAAATTTCAACTTGAGATTGGACTTTCAAGCGTTTTTCTTGGCGCTTTAAATCGTAGCCTAGGTGAACGGGTTCTGCTAAGAACGGGCTTTTAGGATCCGTTAACGATTGCGTTTTTTGCTGAGTAAGGCGCTTGCTCATTACGCGAAAGTTATTTCGCGTGTTGACCAATGCTTCCCACATTCCTTCCGTGTAGCAGCCAAACTTTTTGATGTTTTTATGGTAAGCGTTGAAAGCAACATCATCCAACCAATGTGGAATGCCATCCAAAATATACTCGCGACATTCGCCTTGAACGCGACCTCGCAAATCAATGCTTTTTTTG
The DNA here is from genome assembly GCF_033340155.1 of Vibrio sp. 1562. NCBI lineage: Bacteria > Pseudomonadati > Pseudomonadota > Gammaproteobacteria > Vibrionales > Vibrionaceae > Vibrio > Vibrio sp. 1562. The sequence goes on along the minus strand of NZ_JAWOVY010000009.1, from coordinate 202,544 downwards.
CATGGAGCCATTAAGCGGTTAAGTTCCATTTTAACCAAAATTTTGGCCGAAGGCGGCTCTTCCTCGGTCAGTTGGCCAAGGACAAAGTCAAAGTCATTCGTACCGTAAACGGGAATGAGTCGTTCTGCGAGCGAGAGAATTTCAGATTGCTGCATTATTTCTGTTAGAGTATGTCGTTACTTTAAATTGTATCGGCTAAGCGAAGTAATACTTAAGTATATCAATAGTTCATTTCAGTTCAGGTCTGACTTGGCTGTGCTTAGTCACATTTGTAGAAAAATTGAGGCATCATGGCGAAAGCAAAACGAGCGTATGTTTGTAATGATTGTGGCGCGGACTTTCCCCGTTGGCAGGGGCAGTGTAACGCATGTGGTGCATGGAATACGATAACAGAAGTACGTATCGCTGCATCGCCAACCGTTGCTCGCAATGAACGCTTAAGCGGCTACGCTGGTTCCGCAACAGAAGCAACGGTTCAAACGCTATCCGAAATTGATCTGCAAGAAGTACCTCGCTTCACCAGTGGGTTTAAAGAGCTTGACCGCGTCTTGGGTGGTGGTGTTGTGCCAGGTGCCGCAATTTTGATTGGTGGTAACCCTGGTGCAGGTAAATCAACCCTTCTGTTGCAAACCATGTGTAGTTTATCTGCGCAAATGCCAACGCTTTACGTAACCGGTGAAGAGTCGTTACAGCAGGTGGCAATGCGTGCTTCCCGATTGGGCTTGCCGAAAGATCATTTAAAAATGCTATCGGAAACGAACGTCGACAAAATTTGCCAAATCGCCGAAAAAGAGCAGCCTCGTATAATGGTAATAGACTCGATTCAGGTGATGCACGTTTCTGATGTTCAATCGTCGCCTGGCAGTGTTGCTCAGGTACGTGAATCTGCGACGGCTCTGACACGATACGCAAAACAGAATAATGTTGCGGTATTTATTGTTGGTCACGTAACAAAAGATGGTACCCTTGCGGGCCCCAAAGTTCTTGAACACATTATCGACTGTTCGGTACTACTCGATGGTGGAACGGATAGCCGATTCCGCACTTTGCGTAGTCATAAAAACCGTTTTGGCGCTGTGAATGAGCTTGGTGTCTTTGCAATGACAGGCCAAGGATTGAAAGAAGTGAGTAACCCATCAGCGATCTTCCTTTCTCGTGGTGAAGAAGAAACATCAGGCTCTTCCGTCATGGTGGTTTGGGAAGGCACGCGCCCTCTGCTAGTAGAGATTCAAGCGCTGGTGGATTACTCGCAGTTAGCCAACCCTCGTCGTGTTGCGGTCGGCTTGGAGCAGAACCGCCTATCACTTTTGCTCGCGGTGTTGCATAAGCATGGTGGCTTACAAATGGCAGACCAAGATGTCTTTGTTAATGTGGTTGGCGGTGTTAAGGTGACGGAGACGAGCGCTGATCTTGCTTTAGTTATGGCGCTTTTATCGAGTTTTCGTGACCGTCCACTCCCTAAAGATGTGGTGATTTTTGGTGAGGTAGGGCTTGCGGGCGAAATCCGTCCAGTGCCAAGTGGGCAAGAGCGTTTGAATGAAGCGTTCAAACATGGTTTCAAGAAAGCCATCGTGCCAGCAGCCAACATGCCGAAAGGTGGCATCCCTGGCATGCAAATTCACGGCGTTAAGAAATTGTCGGAAGCTATAGAGGCTTTTGACGAGCTGTAATGCTCATAAGAATGGTATTTGTGCAATCACAAACTGTTCTATCCGTCCTCAATAAAATGCGAATAAAGTACATAAATTGCTGTGTTTGACTATGCTTTGGGGACGGAAATTTCACGTTAAAATTTTTTTTCTTCCATCCGCACGCAAGGGTATCAGTATTGACAGAATGTGATATACTCTGCGCGCACTTTATACCTTATTAACAGAGTAAGACAATGACTGATTTATCAAAATACAGAAACATTGGTATTTTTGCTCACGTAGACGCGGGTAAAACTACCTCTACAGAGCGTATCCTAAAGCTAACTGGTAAGATCCATAAGATCGGTGACACTCACGACGGTTCAACTACTACTGACTTCATGGAGCAGGAAGCTGAGCGTGGTATCACAATCCAGTCTGCAGCAACAACTTGTTTCTGGAACGATCACCGTCTAAACATCATCGATACTCCTGGACACGTTGACTTCACTATCGAAGTTTACCGTTCTCTAAAAGTACTTGACGGTGGTATCGGTGTATTCTGTGGTTCTGGTGGTGTTGAGCCTCAGTCAGAAACTAACTGGCGTTACGCTGACGAATCACACGTATCACGTCTGATCTTCGTTAACAAACTAGACCGTATGGGCGCAGATTTCTACAAAGTTGTAGATCAAGTACAGAACGTACTAGGTGCTACACCTCTAGTTATGACTCTACCTATCGGTATCGAAGAAGATTTCGTAGGTGTTGTAGACGTACTAAGCCAACAAGCTTACGTATGGGATGAGTCTGGCCAACCAGAGAACTACGAAGTTCAAGATATTCCAGCAGACATGGTAGAAAAAGCTGCTGAATACCGTGAAATGCTAATCGAAACTGCTCTAGAGCAAGACGAAGATCTAATGATGGCTTACCTAGAAGAAGGCGAAGAGCCATCTCTAGAAGACATCAAACGTTGTATCCGTAAAGGTACTCGTGATCTAGCATTCTTCCCAACTTACTGTGGTTCAGCGTACAAGAACAAAGGTATCCAACTTATTCTTGACGCGGTAATTGATTACCTACCATCTCCAACAGAAGTTGATCCACAGCCTCTAACTGATTCAGAGACTGGTGAGCCAACTGGTGAAGTTGCGACTGTATCTGCAGACGAGCCACTACGTGCTCTTGCATTTAAGATCATGGATGACCGCTTCGGTGCTCTAACCTTTATCCGCATCTACTCTGGTAAGATGAAGAAAGGTGACACAATCCTTAACTCTGCAACTGGTAAAACAGAGCGTATCGGCCGTATGGTTGAGATGCACGCGGACGAGCGTAACGAGATCGATTCAGCACAAGCTGGTGACATCATCGCTGTAGTTGGTATGAAGAACGTTCAAACTGGTCACACTCTATGTGATCCTAAGCACGAATGTACTCTTGAGCCAATGATCTTCCCAGATCCAGTAATCTCTATCGCAGTTAAGCCTAAAGATAAAGGCGGTTCTGAGAAGATGGGTATTGCGATCGGTAAAATGGTTGCAGAAGATCCATCATTCCAAGTTGAGACTGATGAAGATTCAGGCGAAACTATCCTGAAAGGTATGGGTGAACTTCACCTAGACATCAAGGTAGATATCCTTAAGCGTACTTACGGCGTTGAGCTAGAAGTTGGTGCTCCACAGGTTGCTTACCGTGAAACTATCACTCAAGCAATCGAAGATAGCTACACGCACAAGAAACAGTCTGGTGGTTCTGGTCAGTTCGGTAAGATCGATTACCGCATCAAACCAGGTGAGCCAAACTCTGGCTTCACGTTCAAATCAACAGTTGTTGGTGGTAACGTACCTAAAGAATTCTGGCCTGCAGTTGAGAAAGGCTTTGCGTCAATGATGGAGCACGGTGTTCTAGCTGGCTTCCCTACTCTAGACGTTGAAGTTGAACTATTCGACGGTGGTTTCCACGCAGTTGACTCTTCAGCTATCGCTTACGAAATCGCAGCGAAAGGTGCATTCCGTCAGTCTATGCCTAAAGCTGGCGCGCAACTTCTTGAGCCAATCATGAAAGTTGACGTGTTCACTCCAGAAGATCACGTTGGTGACGTAATCGGTGACCTTAACCGTCGTCGTGGTATGATCAAAGACCAACAAGCAGCGTCTACTGGCGTACGTATCAAGGGTGATGTACCTCTATCAGAAATGTTTGGTTACATCGGTACTCTACGTACTATGACTTCTGGTCGTGGTCAGTTCTCTATGGAGTTCTCACACTACGCACCATGTCCAACAAACGTTGCAGAGCAAGTAATTGCTGACGTTAAAGAGCGTAACGCTAAGAAGTAATTCTTAAGTTAACTCTATAACTTGAAAGCCCCGCTTAGTGCGGGGCTTTTTGTATCTAGCAGTCTTATACGCAGAGCGTTTTTGTTTTATTCCTATTTAGCGTTTGTTTTGACGATTGTTATGATGTCGTTCTAGTGCTGTTGCCTTTTAGGTCAATGGTCTTAAAGTCTGGTACCACTGACTTTTCAAATATTTCTATTTCTTCCTTCAACCATTGCGCAAACAATTGAGCTTTAGGTCTTTTTAAGTAGCCTTTTGGCGCACACAAGTAATACGCAAAGTTGGGCTTGATAGCGATATCTCCAATTCGGACCAATTTGCCAGAACGAAAATATTGATGAGCTAAACTGTGTTTTACTAATGCCACGCCTTGAAGTGATAGTGCAGCCTCAAGCACGAGATGTGATCCACTGTATTTTAAGGTAGGCTTTGCTGCGCAGTGACCCAAGGTTGCTAACCACATATTCCAATCAAGATCAGGCCAAACATCTTCAATCAGCTCAGCTTTGCTTAAATCCTCGATGTTATAGATCCCGTGCTCTTTCTGGTACACCGGATGACAAGCTGGATAAAAAGCTTCGTCCATTAGCCATTGTGATTCTAAATTGGGGTACTTTCCTAAACCGTAACGAACACATAAATCTATCTGGCTATCTTGAAAAGACACCAAATCATTGGTTGGTTCTAATAGCAAGGCGATATCAGGGTGACGCTGACGAAAAGCCGTAATTTTCGGGACTAACCAATGATGAGCGAAAGAGGGGAGTGTTGATATCGAAAGGTGGTTCGGGTTTGGATCTTGATTGACTAATCTAACCCCTTGCTGCAAATGAGCAAACCCTCTTTCTGCCTGACTAAACAGTAGCTCTCCCTCAGGTGTGAGCACGATTTTTCTGTGCTGACGAACAAATAGGTCCGTGCCTAAGAACTCTTCTAAATGACGAATTTGCTGACTAATGGCCGCTGGCGTAACAAACAGTTCTTTTGCTGCCGTTTTAAAGCTTCCTTCCTTTGCTGCAACGAAAAAGTAATACAAGCCCTGTAAGGGAGGCATTCGATCTTTCACATTAGTTTTCCTTAACTCTATGGCAGATTCTATCGTTTGAGGATATCAGCGTAGTCGCTGATTATTAAGTGGTCAACATTGTATAGGGATCTTTGAAATGGAAAACATGACACACACTTGTGAGCGTACTATACCTACTGCCCATCAGAGCGGGTTACAGTTAATTTATTCTAAACTGGCGGCTTGGAGAAGGAACTATAAGACACGTCGTCACTTGAGAGAGTTACCAAAGCACCTTTGGGACGATATTGGGTTAGGTGAAAGGGAGATTAGTTGTGAAGTGAGTAAGCCATTCTGGAGAGAGTAGTTTATGAGTTTGATTCAAGCTCAAAGTTAAGTTGCACTCCCCAATGGTGTTGAGGAGTGCAAGCAAAATTACAAGTCTTCTTCCCACACGACCAATTCATCTTTTGGCCAATTGTGGCCTATCTCATGATACTTTTGTTCGAGCACATGACGTTTAATTTTAAGCGTTGGCGTCAGTACGCCATTTTCTATACTCCAAGGTTCTTTAATCATTAACACACCTTTGATTTGCTCATGAGAGGCGAGTTCTTGATTCATCCTGGCAATAACTTTACGTGTGGTACGTGCGTATCGCTCTCGATCAAAGTTAGGGAAGTCATGTGGCACAACCAAAAGAATCGGAGCGGGTAGCCCTAAACCGATGAGACACATCATCTCTACGCGACTGTACTCGAAAAGCTTTTTCTCGATAGGTACCGGAGAGACAAATTTACCTTTGGCGGTTTTGAAGTTATCTTTTTTACGGCCTTGAATCGTTAGATAACCATCTGAATCGATAGCGCCGATATCGCCTGTGTGTAGCCAGCCCTCTGAATCAAAAGACTCTTGGGTGGCAATATCATTTTTGTAGTAGCCAGAAAATAGCCCTTTGCCACGCACCATGATTTCATCATCGGCTGCGATTTTTAACTCAATGCCTGGCCCTGCATTACCGACACTACCAATTTTGTCAGCTCTAAATGGGTAGTTGAGCGTGCTGTAGGCAAATGATTCCGTCATCCCCCAAGCCTCTGTGATATCAAGGCCCACTGAGTGGTACCATTCCAACAGCGCTGGCGAGACAGGTGCAGAGCCACAGCCTAATACTCGAGCCTGATCTAAACCTAGACCATCTGCTAGCTTTTTCTTGATCAAAGAATTGACGAATGGGATTTTCAACAGAATATTGAGCTTCTTCTGTGGAAGTTTGTCTTGAATACGTTGCTGGAATAGCGTCCATAATCGTGGGACGGAGATAAACAGAGTTGGTCGGTGCATCTTCACATCTTCGATAAAAGTGTCCAGTGACTCTGGAAATGCTGTTGGCACGCCACCCATAATCGATGAACCGAAGATATAAACACGCTCTGTAATATGAGCGAGCGGTAAATAAGAGAACAATCGGTCGTTTTCTTGGATACCAATATGATTGATCAGTTGCTGAACAGACCAACTGAATGCGCCGTAAGTTAGCATCGCGCCTTTCGGTAACCCTGATGTGCCTGAGGTATACACCAACGACATTAGCTTGTCATCGTAATGCTGCGGACGCTCTTCACTTGGCACTGCATCAGCAATGAGCGCTTGGTATTCGTGCTTACACTTAGGTGCCGTGTCATAAGGTAGAGCGATGCTAATGAGTTCAGGCATAGCATCAATGACTTGCTGAGTTGCTTTGGGATCATCGAGTTTTCCGCCAATGATCGCTTTACTTTCACTATGAGTCACACAGTATTCGATGGTGTCTGCACCGGCGGTAGGAAAGATTGGCACACTGACATAGTCACCAAGCATCATAGCAAGATCGCAAATAAACCATTCTGCACAGTTTTTAGATACTAACGCAACTTTGTCGCCAGGCTTTACACCAAGCGAGCGTAGTGCGCTGACAAGTTTTAAGGCTTGATCTGCAACATCAGAGAATGTGTACTCAACAAACTGTCGGTTAATAATTTGTTTTAGGTAGACCTCATTTGGACGCTCTTGAGCCCATTTGAGGATCATTTCATTTGGTGGTGGGAGAGCGCAACCAGCAGCGCTATTTAGATTCGGCTGATTCATTTTAAGTGACTCCATGTCTTCTCATTGTATTTATAATTGTTAACGCATTGTTAACTTTAGCATGTTAAATCGCGACACGGGAATGCATTTTGATGAAATATGTGGGGAAGATAGCGTTAGTTATGGTTGAAGTCGGAGCGACTCGATCTAAAAAGCAATGTGATTGATGCTACGCAAAAGAGAACAGGCTTTTCAGCTGTTATGTCATACCGACTTCATACTAAGAGCACAGGTAAGCAATTTATTTTATTAATAATATTGCGAAAACATAGAATCTATCCTAATTATTTATTAACTAGTGGCTTAGTGTTGAAGATAAGTATAAATGTCTCCTAATTTCTTCAAAGCGCCAAACTTAAAGGTATGTCGTGGTTTTGAAGTAGCTATACTAATCTTACTTTGGAAAGTTAGGAGCTTCACCTCAAGCTATTGCCTGAGATTACTTGGGTACGATCATCAGCAAAAGGAAAGATGTGATGTTACGGAAGACTTTACTGGGTACCTATCTTTGTAGTTTATTCATTGCGGGGAATGCATATGGTGCTGAAGGAGATGATATTCCTCAGCGTGCCCAAACGGTTGGTGATGTTATTGAGCGCCCAGGCGTTCTCACACCTAAAGGTAAATGGTCATTTGATTCGTCTTTAAGCTATACACAAAACTCTTCAAACAAAGTATCTGTTGTTGGGTATACAGTCTTACCAACTCTGATTGTTGGGCGAATTGAAGTGAGTGATTCGGATAGGACTACAGTAACCGTTGGATTAACTGCTCGGTACGGTTTAACAAACGCCACAGAGTTAGAAGTTAGAGTGCCGTATGTGTATCGTAATGACCAAGTTTCTACGCGCCCCATTCAAGATGGTTCAAACAGTGAAGTAGTAAACACAACGGTGGATGGCGGAGGGCTTGGTGATGTAGAGTTCGCATTGAGGCACCAGTTTAACTTTGAGTCTGCGCCATACTGGGTAGGTGGCCTTAGAGTAAAGTCGGATACAGGACGATCGCCTTATGATGTTTCTATTGAAGATGGAAGCAACTCATTTAGTGATGTCCCTACAGGTTCGGGTTTTTGGAGTTTTGAGCCTAATTTATCTCTTATTCACCCTGTTGATCCTGCGGTCTTGTTCGCTAGTCTAAGTTATATTTATAACTTAGAGGATACTGTTACAGTTGGCGACACAAAAGCTGATGTTGAACTTGGAGACACTATTTCTCTTTCAGGAGGAATGGGGTTTGCGGTGAATCCTGATCTTTCATTCTCTTTAGGACTTAGCCATAAAACTATTTTAAAAAGCAAAGTAAATGGCAGATCGGCAGATGATGCTAAGTTGCTTCAATTAGATGCATTAACTTTTGGTATAAACTATGCCTTTAGTGAACGCTCATCTATCAATGTTAGTGCTCAAGCTGGTCTTACAGAAGATACTCCCGACTTTCAATTAACAGTACGAGTACCTTTTAATTTGTAAAATGGATATTAGGCCCTTGAGTCTTGGGCCTAATTTATCGTTAGCGCCTAGTGTTCGCATTATAAATTGATTGGATTATATTGGATAAAGTAGGTATATATTCTTAAAATGATGGTGGCCTATTGATATATCTACCTTTCTTTTGGTATGTAATCATAGATATCAGTCGTTTCTAATATCAAAGAAGCTTAACGTGACAATTTTTCAGATAAAAATGGAAATGCTCATTGAAGGTGGTTCAATAAGGCGTCTTCTAATTGTTGGTTTGCTTTGATTTCCCGTATTACCCCATTTACTTGAGCATCAATGTCTACGAGCGTGCTAAGTCCAATAATACTGTTATCTTTCGTGTTTTGAATAATATTGATAATACTTGAATTTATAAAGTCTGAACTTATTATATTAGGATTTTGAGACGAAGGCATTTTGGGTGAATCTATAGAATCATCTCCAATAATATTTCCTTCACCAAATTGTATGATGTTAACAATACCCTGGTTGAAAATATCTCCACTTTGATTTTCACTATTTGCGCTAATGTTTTTTAAATTACCATTTTCAATTACTAAGTTGGCAATGTTTGTGTTCAAAATATCATCGCCATTTATAGTCGTAGTAATGCTTAATCCAATATTAATAATATACTCGTCCGTAATTTGGAAGCCACCTCGATATTCTTCTAAAGATAAATTTGAAAGAGGAGTAAGTTCTTGCAGGCCAACATCTTTAGCATTCACATTAAAATGAGGTATTAGCATACAAAGCACTAACAAAAATTTATTGTAGTTCATAATGTAGGCCTTTCAGGTTGTTAAGTTCTTAAAGTTATTTAAAACAATGTTATATTAATTTTCACCGGAAACTGGGAGAGTAATGCTAAATACCCCTAAGGAATCTCTAGACACTCCTGTTTTTAATGGTGATCTTTGATATACGGTGAAATTATCATTGGTTATAAAGCTAGACCGTCCCATTTCCGCTTCGTTACGGACCAGTAACACAATTCCTTGGTAATATTTTTCAAACTCATCCAGTTTCATTATCATGGTTCCTCTAGAAGGGTCTCCTAGAATAACTGAGTGATTGTTTATACCTCTGATGACAACAAAATGCATATACCCGTCGAAATTAACGAGAGTAATCCCAGGGACGCCGACTTCTTTAATTTTCTCCAGTCCTACTTGAAAGCCGTCAGAACGTAACCCTATGGAATCCAAGTAAAACTTCATATCCAACAAAGAAAAACCTTTCTCTTTGATTTTTTCTTTATCACCTTTTTCAAACATGCTTTTGAAGATATCTTGTTCAGATGACTCTGTTGCATAATGAAAAGTGAGAAGAGAAGCCAGGGCGGCAGAGCCACAGCTGAAGTCATACTGTTGGCGAAAAACATCACCGAACACTATTTCTTTGTAGCTTTTAACAGGAACAGAGTAATGTGCTCGGTAAGGTAGCAGTTCTAATGAAATGGCTGATGCTGAATAAACGAGCATCAGCCAAATTAAGTTATTTAATACTTTCATATTGTTTACTTGAGTGTCAGGTTAACGACGGTAGAGTTCTGGATTAAAACGTTGTTTCCGCTGTTCTGAATTACGTTGGATATACCCGAACTGTCTGCGAACGCTCCACTTGATAGTATATTGTTACCACTCACGGTGTTTGACGCGACATTATCTGACGAAATACCATTGATATCTGATTCTGCATAAACCAAGTCGAGTTCAACATTTTGTCCACCTCTTGATTCATTCATGATATCCAAGCTAACTTCTCCGCCAGATAATGCAATGTCATCAGCGAGTGCAGTGCAGGCAACTATCATACTCAAAGTACAGATTGCCAAACGCATCGCTTTCTCCTACTAGTCGGTTACTCACCCCCAGTAAACACACTTGCATTAGTTGTAACAGATTGTTGTACAAGTGAATTTGAACCAGCATTCTGACCAACGGTAGTAATACCAGCTGCACCACCAAGACCACCAAGGGTGTTCATGTTTTCAACTCGAACTCGAGTATCATCCGCGTTAGTTGCATAAATAACTGATGCACCTGTAACACCACCCATTAGGCTTGAGCTCGCAACAACCATATCTGTATCCATATGGACTTGATTGAAGCTATCAACATTTGTTGAGCTCGAGTCACTTTGATAGTTACTATTGTCGTTAAAGCTGTTCGAGTTTGTTGTGCTTGAATCAGCGTAGCTACGGTTATCACTCTGGTTACGGTTGTCGCTTTGATTACGATTATCGCTGTTATCGTTAAAGCTACTGTTGATACTAGAGTCACTGTTGTCGTTGTTGCTACGTCTTACAGTAGAACTAGAGTCACTGTTGTCGTTGTGGCTTCTATTTGTGTTAGTACTTGAATCACTACTATCACTATTTAGGCTCACATCAAGATCAGCACTGGTACTGTTGTCGTTAGCGTTAGACGTACTATTGTCGTTGTGGCTTTGAGCTGTGTTAGTGCTCGAGTTTGAGTTGTCGCTGTTGTTATTAAAGCTGTCATCAACACCAAGAGTTGCACTGTTGTCAGTGTCGCTGTTGTCGTTGAAGCTATGACCAATACCTAGTGACGCACTATTATCGCTGTTGTCGTTGAAGCTATCACCAACACCGAGAGATGCGCTATTGTCACTGTTATCATTGAAGCTGCCAGATAAACCGATATCGGTATTAGCGCTGTCAGTCCATTGCATGTTGTCGTCTCCATCATCGATCTCATTCGCGATTAGAGAGCCACTAAATAAAATTGCTGACATTGCTAAAGCAAGCCCTGTTTTGTTTAGAGTCATAACGATTACTCCATTTCCTGTTATTCCTGATTAAAAATGACTGCACTTAACTTCTTGCTGCTTCCTTCAAATGTTGTGGGAAGCGATGAAATTATAAGAAAGGATCAGTGAAAGCTGTTCTCATTATTGAGAATAATTCAGGCTGGAAGGGAGTATTTAGGTGCGTCTCTTTAAGGTGTTAAAGAAAAAAATAACATAATCATAATGTTATTTTTTGTATTTACTTTAAGTACTCATCAAGTATGAAATGAAGCCAATATAAAGAAGTAATTCGTTCTATTGCACTGAGCGGAGCAGTCATCCATTTTTTATAAATGGTATTTTATCCAATTATTATCTTTATTATTTAATATTATAAATCATATCCTTATGCTAACACAGGTTGAAAAGTATGGATAAAAATATAACAGGTTCATACTTTTTAAGTCTTTTTCGGTGCTGAAAAGCAATGCGATATCATTCTGAAGTGCTATATTTTCTACTTAAAATGAAGATAAATTCTCTTTGCTATCCCCAATTAATTTTCTAACGGGGGTTGGTGAAACAGGTAAGTTAATGTGGTGGGACTATGGAAAAGAAGCACTTGATACTGCTAGCTGAGAGTAATTTACAAAGTAACTTAATAAAAAAACAGCTGTCTTCCATTCATGATGTCGATGTAAAGATAATGCAACCAGATGAAGTGGTGTTCAGAAGTCACTCACTCAGTATCGATTTGATGTTTATTGATTACGATTTTATGCGTCAGCTTGAAGTACAAGGAAAGTTACCAGATTTTGATCTATTTGGGTGGTCCTTTATGCTTCACAACGTCCCTTGTGAAAAAGTACAAACGGACTTACTGCATTGGAAGTTGTTGAAAGGAATTTTGCTCCGAAGTGCATCAGTGACACATATATGTGATGGCGCGGAATACGTACTGAAAGGTGGGTTGTGGCTACCAAGAATGTACCTAGAGAAGTTAGTCCTCAATTATCGGCATGCAAATTTGTCCGAAGAACAGCAGCATGATGAGTTAACATGCAGAGAAAAACAGATTCTAGAGCTACTTGTGTACGGCATTTCAAATCAACAAATTGCTTCAAGACTTTTTTTATCTGAAAGTACAGTGAAAAGCCATATATACAAGTTGTACAAAAAACTCGATGTCCATTCTCGTCATGATGCAGTTAAGTTGGTAAGAATGAACAATGGCTTAACCGAGAGAAGTTAAGTCATAATTTGTGATGCTCTTTTTATCGGGGTCTGTTCCGTTTTCACTATCTAATCTAAGCAAGGGCACTCGTATTTGAGTGCCCGTGGTTTATCTAGATTCAATAGTTGGCGTATCAGCAGGCTACATCATGCCCGTGACAAGGCCTGCTGCCACAAAAAACACGATCATCCATAGTACCGAAAGGTTGAGCTTTTTGTGTAGATAGAAACCCGCAATCACTAACGCCATGTCGATGGGAGCAACAACTGCGCTGCTAAATACTGGCTGGTAAAGTGCCGCGAGTAGTAACCCTACTACCGAGGCATTTACACCGTTGATGGCGCCGGAGACCAGCGGTTTGCCTGCCAGTGCTTGCCAGTTTTTAAGAACGCCAAGCAGTAGAAGAAACCCTGGGAGGAATACGCCAAGCGTTGCGATCAGCGCGCCTAAAATTGGCGTATCCGAAAGCTCATAACCGATAAAAGTCGCAAAGGTGAACATTGGCCCCGGTACAGCTTGTGCAGCGGCGTAGCCTGTTAAAAATGCATCTTGGCTGAGCTGGTCGCCAACAATGTTTTGCAGAAGCGGCAGAACCACATGACCGCCACCAAACACTAAGCTACCAGCTTGGAAAAAATCACTAAACAGCCCAAGCAAAGGTAAAGTATGAGCCACTAACGGTAAGCCGAGTAAAAGCACCGCAAATAGAGCCAATGGCGCGATAGACGGTTTAAACGGCTCGGCTGATGGCGCGGAGTCTTTCTTCAGATATCGCATTCCGACAAAACTTGCTGCTATCAACACGAACATTTGCGTCATGATGCTTGGTGCTACCAGCAACGCAATCGCAGTCGCGACGCACAAACCCGCGGTCAGTTTACTTTGGCAGAAATTTTTGTACATGCCCCAGGTTGCATCCGCCACGACGACGACTGCGAGCAGTTTTAGGCCGTGAACGATGTTTTGGAACACTGCGGTGTCGGTGATTTGGCTGCTCACCATCGCTAGCGCCAACATGATGATCACTGAAGGAAGAGTGAATCCGACAAATGCTGCGCATGCGCCACCTAAACCGCCGCGTTTATAGCCTAAAGCAAAGCCGACTTGGCTTGAGCCCGGTCCCGGCAAAAACTGACTGAGTGCGACGATTTGCGCGTACTCGCTGTCATCAAGCCATTTCAGTTTCTCAACAAAGGTTTGGCGAAAATAACCAATATGAGCCGCAGGGCCGCCGAAGCTGAACCAACCCAGCCAGAAAAAAGTTTTGAAGATGGTGAACATGTCGAGCCTGTTTATCTAAAAAGCATTGTTGCTAATTTATCGAATGCTATAAAATGACTCAAATTGATAATTTTAATTTCATCTATGAATGAAATGGGATAAGGATATTGGAGTGAAAGAGGACATTCAGTGGCGCAACATTGACTTGAACTTATTGGTGACGTTTTCCTACTTGTATCGCTATCGAAGCGTTAGCGTCGCGGCAGAGAAAAGTTACGTTAGCCAGTCGGCGATGAGTCATAGTTTGTCTCGTTTAAGGTTGTTGTTTGACGACCCGCTTTTTGAGCGAAAAGGGCACAAGATGGAGCCCACCGAGCACGCTCACCACATCGCGCCAACTGTGCATCACTTGTTGGATTCTATCGCCAAAGACTTGCTCACTAAGTCTGCCTTCCAACCTGAAAATTACGCGGGTGTATGTCGCATCGGGTTAACGGATTATGCCGAGTTTATTTTTGCTCCTCGGCTTTATGACGAAATACGCCAGCGCGCCCCAGAGGCGCAGATCAGTTTTATTAACGTCAATCGTAGCAACTACGTGGCACTAACTGAGCATGAAAAGCTCGATGTCATTATTGGCAGCATGCCGGTGTTGGATGACAACTTTGAGAGCTTGTACTTGTACACCGAAAAACACGTGTGCATGTGTGATAAACAGGTATTGCAAGGGGAAACACAGCTGTCTCTGGAAGCGTTCGCGAACATCGAGCAAGCTCTGGTAAGTCCCGATGGGAGCTTAAAGACACAAGTAGACCAAAAGCTCGCAGAACATGGCTTGAGCCGCAAAGTCACCGTGGCGTCGCGCAACTTTCTCACTATTCGGCATCTATTGAAAAAGCGCGATCTCATTGCCATCGTGCCAGAAAAAATGGCGTTGGCGGAGGGCTTTTCGGACGATCTCATTACTGTTAAGCCGCCGATCGCCGTTGCGGATTTTGACATTGCCATGCTGTGGCATTCCAGCCGAAACAATGAAGACAAAGGCATTTGGCTACGCGAGTTGGTTTCTTCGACCATCACCTCTAAATGATAAACATTTGGGGCACTCATGGTGCTTAGAGTGATTTGTTGTTGAACTTCTTACTACCCGCTGAGTTATCGGCGTTACACCGAAACAGTACTGATTGTGCAAAATGAATGTCTTGGGTTAGGGGGGGGATGTTCCAGGTTTAATTCATAAAAGAGATTAATGGAAAAGGTATCATTGAGTTGTACCACGTAGTTTAAGCTCTGTTTGCACGTATACATGAAGAGGGAATAAGCGTCCATCTCGGTATTTTTCCACCAGTAAGTTCACTCCCTGAGTTCCCATCAACTCAGAGTGAATACGAATTGTAGACAACGGCGGAAAGGTAAAGCGAGCAGTAGGAATATCATTCATACTAATCAACGTAATATCCTCTGGTATCTTTAAGCCAAATTCATGGATTGCACGTACTATGCCAATCGCGATGGAGTCTGAATCAATGAATACTGCTTTCGGGAAGTCACCTTTGGCTAGCATCTCTTTCGCTAAGTTATAACCGGACAAACTAGAGCAGGCACAATAGTGTATATCATGTTCTGCGACCACGCCTTTTAGATAGCCATAGTCCAAAAACACATTTTCACGAGTGTCAGCTGCGTCGTGCTTGTCTTGACCGCCAATATAACCGATGCGGCGGTGGCCTCGTTGTACAAAGAAATCAACTACTTGCCTACTGATTCGAATAAGGTCGACATCAACGCAATCATAAGGGCAGGTTGGATCTGAAAAGTTTATGTAGCAAATGCTATCGGCTAGACGTTTAGGTAATTTATCTACTACCTTTTGGTCGACATTTCCGACTAAAAGGACACCTGTTATCTTTTTCGTTTCAACATCAATTTCACTGTTATAGCAATTGGTTAGCGTAATACCTAATTTGTCGCATTGCGTTTCAATCCCATGACGAATTGATAAGTAGTAAGGGTCATTCACCTCTGTTTCTTGTTTGTAGTTATATAAGGCTAAAAAGTGATGTTTTTGCTTAGCTTCTTTGATGCCTTTCTTCGAGCTACTGGTGCGGTACTCCAGTTTTTCTGCAATTTCCAAAATGCGGTATTTGGTTTCTTCTTTAACGCTCAACGTTGGGTCGTTGTTCAAAACCCGCGATACTGTTGCAAGTGAGACGCCTGCTTCAATGGCGATATCTTTTAGCTTTGCCATGTAAATTTCCCGTTGGCACTGCCCAAGTGTGAGCTCAATAATCTGACTATTTTAAACAGCTACTTAGATATGCACAAACCTTTAGTAAGACAGTCCTAAACACTTTAAATCATCATATCAAGCCAAATTGTTTTCATGAAATAGACTCTATTGAGTAATAAATAAAGCCGTAAACGTAAGGATTATATTGCTGTAAAAATACTGAAAAACGCGACTGGTTTGGAAACTTGCTACTTGTGGTAACTCTAGTACTTAATAGGACTCGAGCTGTTTAGAGTTTAATCAAGCAAACGTTTTATTGTTCATGTTTATGTTTTGTGTCTCATTTTATAAACAAATCAATAGGAAAGTATTCAACTCTATTTATAATCTCCGCGCTTTTAAAAGCTGTCTAACAGTATGAAAAATTAGGAAATTATAATGAAAAAAGTATTGCCATTATTGGCTTTAGGTGCAGTGGTTGCTTCAGCATCAGTTCAAGCAAAAGGTAACTGGTATGTTGGTGCTGATTTGGTAAATTCAGATCTTAAAGTTAAAAGCTTGTCAAAAGATCTTTCTGCGACAGGTCTTAGCCTTGCTGTAGGTAAAGAGCTTCAATATTCAGAAAACTTCAAACTAGCTTTTGAAGGTGAGTACATATACTTTGGCGACTTTGAAGAAACATTTTCTTACATGGGGTGGCCGGTTAAATTTAGTGTTGATGCTTCTGCGTTCAATTTCAATGCGAAGCCTAAATACCAATTTGCAGGTACAGGCTTCTATGTTGGTGCGATAGCTGGCCTTGGTGTAATGAGTGTTTCTTATGAAGTGAAATCATCTAGCACTGTTACCGATGATGGTCGTGATGTAGGCTTTAACTACGGTGTTGAGGCTGGTTATGAGTTCGCTTCAGGTTTGGTTGTATCTGGTGGCTACCGTGCTTCTTCGGTAAGTATTGATGCCGAAAACGGTGGCAGCGAAGATTTTGATTTTGACAGCCTGTACGTTGGTGTTGATTACAAGTTTTAAGCTCGCGTAAGCAAACATAGATACTAAAAAGGAGCCGTTAGGCTCCTTTTTTTATTAGATTATCAATCAACTCATAATGGTGATCTTGTACGCCTGCAAGGTTGCCATATTTGGGTTGGTGGCGGTCATTTTCTTTCGCGTGTTGCCAGCCAATGGTGTGACGCACAAAATGCTCTGCAAACGCGTGGGAAACTTCCAAGCAACCTGCCAGTACGGTATCAACATAACTTTGCATGATTGGGCTCTTTTCGCATGGTGGTAGTGGCTCGTCTTTTACGTAAACCCAAATGTCATGTTCTTGGTTAAAACTCGCATCTGTTTCGATTTGATCTGGCTGAAGTTGAATACGATGATAACCTCGCTCACGGCGGTCGAATTCTGCGAGCGCTTCTTCATTTACTTCGAGTAAAACGCCATTAACCTGTCCATCGCCTTGGTTCACCACTAATGGAGAGAGGCTGTAGCTGTCGTCAATCTTCCCCCAGTAGCGAACCAACCCATGTGCTATGACGGGAATGGCTTCTCCCGTTTGTCCGGTTAACTTACGCGACGCAGAATTAATCAAACTGCCATAGCCAAATATGTACATTGTCGTTGCATCCCTTAACTGATAGTTGTGCCTCTCATGTTTATACCTAACCCGCATCTGAAGCACAACTTTACCTCTTAAGTATAATCTTAATTATAAACATGTATTTTTTATACATGTTTATGGTAGCATCAATATGTAGTTGAGTTAACCAGCATCGAGAGACGCTTGAGGGCAAGATAATGCTGAATATCACCGATAAAAAAGTAGAAGAAAAAATCCCCGCATGGCTGCGATTAGGCTTTCGGCCGTTTTTTCTGTTTGGGTCGATTTACGCCATTGTTGCGATTGCGTTGTGGGTGTGGATGTTCCAAGGCGGACAGCCAAACGCATTAGCCGTGCCTGCATTGTGGTGGCACGTACATGAAATGTTGTTCGGTTTTTCGATGGCCATTGTAGTTGGCTTTGTACTGACCGCGGTACAAAACTGGACTGGCATTAATGGTACCAAGCATTACATGCTTCTGGCTTTATTTGGCTTGTGGTTAGTGCCCCGCATATTGCTTTGGACACCAGCACCGTTATGGTTAACCAGCAGTATCGAAGCGGTATTTTTACTGTTTGTCGCCTATGAGGTGGGCATTCGTGTGTATCGAGCCAAAGGTTGGCGTAATTTGTTTTTCGTTCCACTGTTTCTTTTAGCCATCTTTGCGAACTTTGCAAGCTACGCAACGATAAAAGGTATGCCGCCCTTTAGCTCTTCAGCGGTGTGGCAAGCAATGCTGTGGTGGTTTACCTTGCTGTTGTCAGTGATGGGCGGACGTGTGATTCCATTTTTTACTGCGCGTCGATTTAATTTCGAAAAAGCGCAACCATTGGCTTGGTTAGAGTGGTTCGCGAACTTGCCATTGGTAATGCTATTTGTGCTGAGCTTTTTCCCTGTGACGTTTGCAGAACTAGGTAGTCCTTTGATGCTATTTGCAGGTGTTGCTCAGTTGGTGCGTTTTGTTCGCTGGAAACCTTGGTTAACCCTGAGCGAGCCTTTAGTGTGGTCGCTGCATGCTGCGTATTTGTGTTTACCACTAAGCTTAATTTTGCGAGGCGTCTGGGGAGATGCATTTGCCAGCCATAACCTCATTCACCTGTTTGCGATAGGTGCGTTAGGCGGTTTGATTTTAGCGATGATTACACGGGTGACGATGGGACATACTGGTCGCATGATCTACAAAGGGCCAAACATGAGCCTTGCGTTTGCAGCAATTACCGCGGCAGCTTTGGTTCGCAGTTTCGCCGTGATCTTTGATCCAGCGAACATGATACTGTGGATTGATATCAGCGGCGGATTATGGATTGTTGCGTTTGGGCTATTTGTGTGGCGCTTTGGTGTGATGCTTGTGACCCCTCGTGTGGATGGTCACCCCGGATAAGATTCTAATGTGAGTAGAGAAAAGAGGAGCCGCGTGCTCCTCTTTTGGTTTTTGTTCTTTATAGGTTTAGTGTTTATTCGTCTTCGTCGTCCGCTTTATTCGTGAGCCCCAAGCGTTTAAATAGCCACCACTCTAGACCAAAAATGACAATTAAGGCGATGCAGAACCAGGTGAATGCCATGGTGGATTCCACGCCTGGCATTCCACCAACATTGATACCGAGTAAACCTGTTAAGAAGCTGGTTGGTAGAAAAATCGTTGCTACCAAAGTAAACAGGTAACTGTTTTTATTGGTTTTCTCATCACGATGATGTTTGAGCTCTTCTTGGAAAAGCGCCACTTCTCCAAGATAAAACTCAAGTGTTTCATTTATGCGCGTAATATTATTGTGTGCGAAGCGATATTGATGAGGTCTCAAAGCAATCAATTCTGATTCTGACTCCACAAGATCACGGATAGCGTACTGCTGAGGGCGAATAAAACGCTTGATAGAAATCAGTGCTTTTTGAGTCGCCATATGTTTGTACGTCGACTCATCATTCACGTCGAACTGGTTTAGTGTTTCTTCAATCGTATCAAGGTAAATGTCTATTTTACTGTTTAATCCTTCAATGATCTGATGAAGTAAACTGGCAAGACTTTTTGGGCCTTTGTGTTCCGCTAATGCTTGGCGAATCTCCATGATCGCGCGTGATGGAATTTTACGAGTTGAAATGAGTGCGCCTTGAAAGTAGAGAATTCGAATACTAAGCATATCTTCTGGTGATGCATTGCCGTTCATATTGACGCCTCGTAAAATCAACATGAAGTTCTCGTCATCCAAAGGATGGAAAGATGGTCGACTTTCGTCGGCTAATAGATGATCAACCGTAGCTCGAGGTACTTGGTTTTGCTCCAGCCAACCACGAATATCAGGATGCAGCCGTTCGCAATGGTACCAATGCTTAGCTTGAATTTGCTCTGCCGTGGTGGATTGTTGAGTTGCTTCTGGGGTTGAGAAGTCCCAATGTTCAATCATAAAACCCATTTTCTTTTCCTTGTTTGAGCCGATACCAAAATAACCTCAAGATACTTCTTTCGCGAGAATTGCATTGCCATACAGAGGCAATGCTCTGAGTACGGTACTCTGAAGTCATTGATGCATTATTTTTCAAATGAGTATGATTGTATTTAATGCCAAATGTCTATGAATAGTTGTTCTTATTTGCAATCGAGTGGAGCGCACCAAGGTGTTGTGCTTAAACAACAAAACAAAAAGCCTGCAACTAAGCAGGCTTTATTGTGGGGGGAGGGAGGGGAGCTGTTAGCCAACTTGAGAAAGATTAACCACTTTCTGTTGTAGCTTTTTCTTTAAATAGTCCGTTAAGGCCTGTTTTTCTTCCTCGTTCATGTAAAGACCAAGCTTAGTACGGCGCCATAAAATGTCTTCATCGGTCATTGCCATTTCATGGTTCATTAAGTAATCGATCTCACGTTGGTAAACACCACCGGCTTGTGTCGAGAACGTTTGTCCTAAGTCAGCTTCACTTGTTGTACCTTCCATTAAGTTCCACGTTTGGGTACCAAACTGAGTGACATAACGAAGAATCAATGCTTCTGGCGCCCAAGTGTATTTAGCGTGAATTTGTTTAGCTAATTGTTCACGACTACAGCTGAAGTTACCACCAGGAAGGGTTTGGTTGGCCGTCCAGTCGCTTCCCATCTCTGGTAGGAAAGGAGCCAGCTTTTTCATTGCCGCTTCACCCAGCTTACGGTAGGTCGTCAGCTTACCACCAAAGACAGAAAGCAGAGGTGCATGGTCGTATTCCGCATCGAGCTCTAGCGTGTAGTCTCGTGTGATTGCTTGCGGAGAGTCAGATTCATCGTCACATAAAGGACGAACACCGCTGTATGTCCAAACTACATCTTCGCGAGTCAACTGGTGGACAAAGTGTTGGTTTACGATATCAATGAGGTAATCGACTTCGTCATCTGAGATCGACACTTCACGTGGGTCACCTTTGTATTCCACATCTGTTGTACCAATGATTGAGAACTTATCTAAGTAAGGAATCATAAATACGATGCGATTGTCTTTGTTTTGAAGAATGTAGGCTTGCGGTTCGTTGTGGATACGAGGAACAACGATGTGCGAGCCTTTGATTAAGCGAATGTTACGAGGAGAGGCTTGCTCTAATCCATCATCAAAGAACTGTTTTACCCAAGGCCCCGCAGCATTGACTAACGCTTTCGCTTTACGTTCGAAACGTTGGTCTGTCATCACATCGTGAATAGTAACATGCCAGATACCACCTTCACGGTGTGCTTTTTCCACGCGGCAGTAGTTACGCACTTCAGCATGGTTTTCGCGAGCCGCAAGAACGTTCAGTAATACTAAACGTGCATCATCAACCCAACAGTCAGAGTATTCGAAACCCGTTTTCATCTCTGGTTTTAGCAAGCCAGATTTCGCAAGGTTGACGGTTTTACTGCCTTGCAGCGTCGTACGTTTACCCAAGTTATCGTAAAGGAAAAGGCCACAACGAATCATCCAAGCTGGGCGTAGGAATGGGCGATGCGGTAAACGGAAACGCATTGGTAATGCGACGTGTGGTGCTTTACGAAGAATAACCTCACGCTCTGCGAGCGCTTCCGAAACTAAACGAAACTCGTAGTGTTCAAGGTAGCGTAAACCGCCGTGTATCAGTTTAGAACTTGCTGAAGAAGTCGCAGATGCGAAGTCATGTGCTTCATATAAGCCAACACTCAAACCTCGGCCAGCTGCGTCTGCTGCAATACCAGCTCCATTAATGCCGCCACCGATTACGATCAAGTCTAAGGTAGTGGATGAGCTAGTAGTGGAAGCATTATTTTGTATACTCATAAATTTGACCTCTTGGTGAGCGAACGAGCATTTTAGAACATAATGTAATCCTAGCTCAGGTTTCGTTTGTGATCATCTATTATTTTCGTTTGTGAGCGTTTTGTGTGATTTAGACACAAAAAAAACCTCTGTCTAATTAAGACAGAGGTCATTTGAGGGGGAGTTATACGATTGACGTTACTCGTTTTCGGAGTTTGATTCGTTAGCTTCAACCACTTCAAGTGGGATAGAAGCTTCCTTCAAAATTGACAGGATTTCTTCTGGTGGCTGCTTATTGGTAAAGATCATGTTGAGCTGTGCAATATTGCCTAGTTTCACCATAGCATTGCGCCCGAACTTGGTGTGGTCTACGGCAAGAAATACACTACGGCTATTGTCAATGATCGCTTGTTTGACCCGGACTTCGTGGTAATCAAAGTCTAATAGCGAGCCATCGAAGTCGATACCGCTAATGCCGAGAATACCAAAGTCGAGACGGAACTGTTTAACGAAATCGAGGGTAGCCTCGCCAACAATACCGCCGTCTCTGCTGCGGACTTCTCCACCCGCTAAGATGACTTTGATTTCAGGGTTAGGGAAAAGAATGGTCGCAACATTGATGTTGTTGGTGACAACACGCAACTGTTTATGGTTTTTATTGAGCGCTCGCGCAACTGCTTCTGGTGTGGTGCCGATATCGATGAATAGTGTGGCACCATCTGGAATGTGTTTGACTACCACGTCTGCAATGACATCTTTTTCATTGAAGTTGAGCGCTTTACGCGTGTTGTAAGATGTGTTTTCAGAACTGAGAGGAATAGTGGCTCCACCGTGATAACGACGAATTTTGTTGTCATCGGCGAGTTCATTGAGATCGCGTCGGATGGTTTGTGGGCTGACATTGAATCTTTCTACTAACTCATCCGTGCTGACATAGCCTTGTTTTTTCACCAGCTCAACAATCTGCTGGTGTCGAGGTATTTGCTTCACTTACCACTCCCTTGTGCATTGGTAACGGCCAATGCTTCAAATTCGAAGCTCTATTGTGCTCGAATTTGCTCGTTGTGAGAAGTAAGCGAGTTCAGGAATCGGGGATAAAGCGCAAAAAGAGCGCACAAATGGCGCTCTTTTTTTCTTATGGAGATGAGATTAATCTTCTTCGTCGTGAAGTTCAGACCAGGTTTGTGCACATTTCACTGCACGTTTCCAGCCCTTGTAACGACGATTGCGTTTTTCTTCATCATCGTGTGGCTCAAAGGTGCGATCAAGTACCGCTTTATTCTGCAACTCATCAATGCTATCCCAGTAACCAACTGCAAGGCCGGCAAGGTAGGCTGCACCAAGAGCGGTAACCTCAGTTACTTGAGGGCGGTGTACTTCTGTGTTCAATACATCGGATTGGAATTGCATTAGGAAGTTGTTCGCTACTGCACCACCATCGACGCGAAGGTTCGCAAGCTTAATGCCTGAGTCAGCTTGCATCGCATCCAGTACGTCACGAGTTTGATAAGCGATGCCTTCCAATGTTGCACGGATGATATGGTTTGAATTCACACCGCGAGTAAGGCCGACAATCGTGCCACGTGCGTAGGCATCCCAGTATGGAGCGCCTAAACCAGTAAATGCAGGCACGACATAAACGCCGTTTGATGTATCCACTTTTGTCGCGAAGTATTCAGAGTCTTCTGCACCGTTTAGGATTTTCAATTCATCGCGTAGCCATTGGATAGAAGCTCCACCCATGAATACGGCGCCTTCAAGTGCATAAGCTGGTTCGCCTGCAGGACCACAAGCCAAAGTAGTTAGAAGGCCATGTGTCGAAGTGACTTTTTCTTGGCCCGTATTCATTAGCAAGAAACAACCCGTACCGTAAGTGTTTTTCGCTTGACCCGCTTCAACACACATTTGGCCGTAAAGCGCCGCTTGTTGGTCACCTGCGATTCCAGAAATAGGAATACGAGTACCGCCTTTACCACCGATGTTGGTTTTACCGTAAATTTCCGATGAGCGCTTCACTTCTGGCATCATAGATGCTGGAATGCCAAGCTCATCTAACATTTTTTGATCCCAACATAGATCGTTGATGTTAAACAGCATGGTACGCGATGCATTAGTGTAGTCGGTTACGTGAACGCGACCTTGAGTCATCTTCCAAACTAACCAAGTATCGACAGTACCAAACAACAGCTTGCCTGCTTCTGCGTCTTCTCGTGCGCCTTCAACATTGTCCAGAATCCATTTAACTTTGGTACCTGAGAAGTAAGGGTCAAGCACCAAACCAGTGTTGTCACGTACATAGTTTTCGAGACCGCGTGCTTTTAAATCTTCACAGATATCAGCAGTACGGCGACATTGCCATACGATCGCATTGTAAACGGGTTTACCTGTTTCTTTGTTCCAGACGATGGTCGTTTCACGCTGGTTAGTAATACCGATAGCCGCTAATTGGTCGCTACGGATGCCAGACTTAGCTAGAGCTTCTACTAAAGTAGAGCTTTGTGTTGCCCAGATCTCCATTGGATCATGTTCAACCCAACCAGCTTCTGGATAAATCTGAGTAAATTCGCGTTGCGCGACGCTTACGATGTTCGCATCGTGATCAAGAATCACTGCGCGAGAGCTTGTTGTACCTTGGTCCAGGGCAACAATGTATTTTTGCTCAGTCATGGTAAGAATCCTTTTGTTTCGTTATTTATATTTTAGTAAATGTTCGAGTTACGTCAGTTTTAAGCTCTAGCTTCTTCTGTTTCTTCTTCCGTCTCACATTGGTTTGGAATCGTACAACCGTGGCCTTGTTGTGGAAGGTAAGCGGCAATCGCTTTTGGATACAACCAACCACCAAAACACGCACCTGCAATCGGAGCAAGTAAAGGCACGATAAAGTAAGGAATGTCTTTAGCACCTGTCAGAGCGTAATCCCAACCTGCGAAGTAAGCGAACAGCTTCGGTCCAAAGTCACGAGCAGGGTTCATCGCAAAGCCTGTTAGTGGGCCAAGTGAACCACCGATGACGGCAATCAAAATACCGATCAATAGAGGGTTCATTGCGCCACGTGCTGCGCCGTTATTTTCATCGCCCAGAGCCAGAATCGCAAACATCAGCACAGCAGTGATAACGAATTCCACAGCAAAAGCACCAAAGAAAGAGAGGGAGGCATGCGGATAGGTTGAGAAGATACCAGCAGTTGCTAGTGCATCTTGGCTGCTGCGAACGAAGTTATGAGCGATTTCGTAGTCGGTGAAAAGGTTGCTGTATAAGCTGTATACCAATGCAGCAGAACAGAATGCCCCAAGCATTTGAGCGATAATGTATGGCACCACTTTCGCCTTATCAAAACCATGGAACATAGCAAGTGCGATGGTAACGGCAGGGTTGATGTGTGCACCAGAGACGCCAGCCGTACAGTAAATAGCGATGGCGACACCGAAGCCCCATACAATACTGATTTCCCATTGTCCAAATGATGCGCCTGTTAGAACTAAGGCTGCAACACAGCCTACGCCGAAGAAAATAAGTAGTCCTGTACCGATAAACTCGGCCAAACATTCTCCGAGCAGAGAGGGGTGTTTGTTCGTTGTCATGTTAAAAGTCCTTTGATCATTTTTGCCTGTCTAGCACGATACTATTGTGCATACATAAACGTTTGCGAAAACAAACGAGCGTTAAAAATGAGCGTTTGAGCATAAATTTGTTAATCAAAGTCTTCGTTTTTGTTAAATGGCGCATCTTTTAACCGGAAAAGAACACAACGAAAATAATTTATTTGTCACGAGGCCAGTGTTGAGAGCGCTCAAATTACCGATGTGAAAAAGAATGCACAACTGGTAAGAGGAGTTTTGTGAAGCTGCTACGTGCTTGGAGATTTATTACACAGAACTTGTGTAGCAGTTAACCCTAAAGGAGTAGGAGGATGTCAAATGTATCAAGGGCTAGCAGTGATATAAAAATACGCAGTCATGTTTGGACTTTTAGAAAAAATCGTCATCCCATTGATACCAATAGGATGAGTTGAGAAGAGAATAAACGCTGTTAATGTCTTGTGTTTGTGAATCATTGCTTCGGCTTGTATTCAAATAAAAAATTGTTTTTTTTATTTCGTTTGATGCTAAACGTGATCGTTTTTCAGATTTTTAGTTATTAGTTGGTTCGGAGCGAGTAGGGCAGGCGTAAATCGCCCTTTTTACGGTTAGTTTATGTTCTAATTCGAGCCTTTGTTTCAAAGGTTTCGAATTGGAATGCTAAAGTGAGGGGTTTGAACATCAGTTTAATATTAACGAATCTTGAGTAAAGTTGAACGATGATCTAATTAATGCTCATATAATTTACTGTATTTACTTATATTTAATTCATGTGCAACATTTGTCACAGAAATAAAATCCTAACTCCATACAATTCATGAACTTTCGAACGAAGATTTATTTTGTTTCGTTCGCTCCTTTTGTGTTTTTACCATCGCATACAAAATAATGAGGTTCCTATGTTTGGAATATTCAAACCTAAGGCGCACATTGATCGTCTGTCCCCTGGCAGCATCGATAGCACCTACTCTCGCCTCCGTTGGCAACTCTTTATCGGTATCTTTGTTGGCTACGCCGGTTACTATCTAGTTCGTAAAAACTTCAGTTTGGCGATGCCTTATCTTATCGAGCAAGGCTTTAGCCGCGGAGACTTAGGTGTCGCCTTGGCAGCTGTTTCCATTGCATATGGTCTCTCTAAGTTTCTAATGGGCAGCGTTTCAGACCGCTCCAACCCTCGCTATTTCCTTAGTGGCGGCCTATTGATGTCTGCATTAGTGATGTTTTGCTTTGGCTTTATGCCATGGGCGACTGGTAGCGTCACTGCGATGTTCATTTTGCTTTTCTTGAACGGTTGGTTCCAAGGGATGGGGTGGCCTGCTTGTGGCCGAACCATGGTGCACTGGTGGTCACGTAAAGAGCGTGGTGAGATCGTTTCGGTTTGGAACGTGGCGCACAACGTGGGTGGCGGCTTGATTGGTCCACTATTTATTCTTGGCCTGTGGGCATTTAACGATGATTGGCGCACTGCATTTTATGTTCCTGCATTTTTCGCCACGTTGGTTGCTGTGTTTGTTTGGATGACGGTTCGCGATACCCCTCAGTCTTGTGGTCTGCCTCCTATTGAAGAATACAAAGACGATTACCCAGATGACTATGACAAGTCCCATGAACAAGAAATGACAGCGAAGGAAATCTTCTTCAAATACGTCTTCAATAACAAACTTCTTTGGTCGATTGCAATTGCAAACGCATTTGTTTACCTAATTCGTTACGGCGTACTGGACTGGGCACCTGTTTACCTAAAAGAAGCGAAGGATTTCTCGGTAGATAAATCGTCATGGGCTTATTTCTTATACGAATGGGCTGGCATTCCAGGAACACTATTGTGTGGTTGGATCTCTGACAAATTGTTCAAAGGTCGTCGTGCACCTGCTGGTATCTTATTTATGGTGTTAGTGACAGTTGCAGTGATGGTTTATTGGTTTAACCCTGCGGGCAACCCAACAGTAGATATGATGGCGCTTATTGCAATTGGCTTC
Source organism: Vibrio sp. 1562 (assembly GCF_033340155.1). Lineage (NCBI taxonomy): Bacteria > Pseudomonadati > Pseudomonadota > Gammaproteobacteria > Vibrionales > Vibrionaceae > Vibrio > Vibrio sp. 1562. Next base: position 175,134 of record NZ_JAWOVY010000009.1, on the reverse strand, counting down.
CTAATCTATGGTCCGGTTATGCTGATCGGTTTGTACGCACTTGAACTCGCTCCGAAGAAAGCGGCAGGTACTGCCGCTGGTCTTACTGGTTTGTTTGGATACCTAGGTGGGGCAGTTGCCGCAAACGCGATTTTGGGCTACACCGTAGACCACTTTGGCTGGGATGGTGGCTTTATCATCTTAGTGGGTTCTTGTATTACTTCTATCGTGTGTTTGATGTACGCCTTCTTAGGTGAACGTGCGCACCACGAGCAAAAAGAGCGCGAGAAGGAAGCGCTAGCGTAATATTTATTTAAAGAGGCAGTGGAATACTGCCTCTTCGCTTTATCAAGGAAATAACAATGAAAACAAAGTCAGTATGTCTTACTTTTTTAGCACTTAGCCTCTCTGCTGGTGCGATTGCGAAGCCGCTTGTCATTGCGCATCGTGGTGCATCGGGCTACTTGCCTGAGCACACGCTAGAAGCCAAAGCACTTGCTTACGCAATGAAACCTGACTACATAGAGCAAGATGTGGTAATGACGAAAGATGACCAGTTGGTCGTGTTGCATGACCATTATCTCGATCGCGTAACGGATGTTGCGGAGCGTTTTCCTGATCGTGCACGTAAAGATGGTCGTTATTACGCGATTGATTTCACTCTGGCGGAAATCAAATCCTTGCGAGTAACTGAAGGCTTTAATATCGATGAGAAAGGCAACAAAGTAGCGGGCTATCCAACCCGATTCCCTATGTGGAAATCTGATTTCACCGTGCCGACATTTGCTGAAGAGATTGAGCTGATCCAAGGCTTAAACAAAACGCTGGGTTATGACATAGGTATTTACCCAGAAATTAAAGCGCCTTGGTTCCATCGTCATGAAGGTAAGGACATTTCTAAAGCAGTACTTAAAGTCTTGAAGCAGTACGGTTATGGCTCTCAAGACGACAAAGTCTACCTTCAGTGTTTTGATGCGAATGAACTTCAACGCATCAACAGTGAACTCATGCCTGCAATGGACATGGACTTAAAGCTCGTTCAGCTTATGGCTTACACGGACTGGAACGAAACTATGGTGTACAAAGGCGACAAGGCAACACCATACAGTTATGACTGGATGTTCGAAGCCGACGGAATGAAGAAAGTAGCGAGTTACGCGGAAGGAATTGGACCTTGGAAGCCGATGCTGGTGGATGATAAGTCAACCAAAGATAATATCATCATCAAGCCGTTGATGAAGGCTGCAAAAGACGCTGGCTTGCAAGTGCATCCATACACGTTCCGCGCCGATCCAGGACGCATTCCAGCGTACACTGACAGCTTTGAAGGCATGATGGATGTGTACTACAACCAAGTAAAAGTGGATGGTTTGTTTACTGATTTCCCAGATAAAGCGGTCAGCTTTTTAAATCAGTAATCACGCATTTTGCTGTAAGCTAAAAAATCCCCCAACAGTTTCCTGCTGGGGGATTTTTCGTAGGGCTAATTCACGAATGAATTAGTTGTTTTTATGCAGTTCGCTGTTCAGTTCAACCGCGCTCTTGTTAGCAAGACACTCGATTTGACCTGTTACAGAGTTACGACGGAACAGTAGGTCAGAAACACCTGCAAGATCGCGTGCTTTCACTACTTCTACTTCTTGGCCTGCAGAATCTAGCATGCGCACTTTAGAGCCAGCGGTTACGTATAGACCTGATTCGATAGTACAACGGTCACCCATTGGGAAACCAAGACCTGCGTTTGCGCCTAGTAGCGAGTTTTCACCGATAGAAACTACAACTTTACCGCCGCCAGATAGTGTGCCCATGATAGATGCGCCGCCGCCGATGTCAGAGCCGTTACCAACCACTACGCCAGCAGAGATACGACCTTCAACCATGCTCACGCCTGTTGTACCCGCGTTGAAGTTGATGAAGCCTTCGTGCATTACTGTTGTGCCTTCGCCAACGTGTGCGCCAAGACGTACGCGAGAAGTATCAGCGATACGAACGCCAGTTGGTACCACGTAGTCCACCATTTTAGGGAACTTGTCTACGCAATCTACGCTTAGTGCACGACCCGCTAGGCGAGCTTCGATTTGACGCTCTGCTAGTTCAGGTAGATCGATTGGACCTTCGTTAGTCCATGCGATGTTGTGCAGTAGACCGAAGATCCCGTCTAGTACTGTGCCGTGTGGCTTAACTAGACGGTTAGAGATAAGTTGAAGTTTTAGGAAGCCTTCAGCAACACTTTGTGGCTGCTCGTCAGTGGCAAGGATAACCAGTACAAGTGGTTGTGCTGATTCTGCTGCTTTTGCTGCGAAAGATGCGTTTGCTGCATCGCCGTTTGCTTCAAATGCTGCTGCTAGTTCTGCGCTTTGTGCTGCAGAGATCTCGATAGCTTGGTTGCCTTGCTCGTAACCTGCTACTGCTGCTAGTGCGTTAACAAGCGCTTCGCTTGGGTTAAGAACTGGGTTTGGGAAAAACGCTTCGATGATTTTGCCGTCGCGGTTTTTAGTTGCCGTACCAAAGGCTAGAGAGAAGAAAGCCATAGTTGATCTCCATGTGTTGAGTCTTGTGTCTCGTCTGTTCACTGACAAGAAATAATTAAGTTGTCAGTCATCATAATGAGAGTGCTAGGGAGTTTAAAGAGGGGAAATAGATAAAGTCTGTAGATGGATACCTTTTGTCTTTTTAGAGATATGTTTGTCTGATGAGAAATGTGTCGCAAATCATTGATTAACTATCAAGGCAACAAAAATAAGGGGAGGACCGAAGTCACTCCCCCTACACTGGGTTTGTTGGATTTACTGGCTTTAGATAGTAAAGCGATAAATCGATTTAGAGACTTAGCTCACCGACCTCTACTGCAAGTGCAACCGTTGCACCTACCATTGGGTTATTACCCATGCCGATGAAGCCCATCATCGCTACGTGTGCAGGTACTGAAGAGCTACCCGCGAATTGTGCATCGGCGTGCATGCGACCCATGGTATCGGTCATACCGTAAGAGGCAGGACCTGCCGCCACGTTATCTGGGTGTAGAGTACGACCAGTACCACCACCTGATGCCACAGAGAAGTAAGGCATGCCTTCACGGTTACGTTCCGCTTTGTAGATACCTGCTACAGGGTGTTGGAAGCGAGTCGGGTTGGTTGAGTTACCTGTGATGCTCACATCCACTTGTTCTTTATGCATGATAGCCACGCCTTCACGCACATCGTCTGCACCGTAACAAAGGATCTCACCACGTGGACCTTGCGAGAATCGACGACGTTCTACTTCCACTAACTCACCAGTTTGGTAGTTGTATTGAGTGCGTACGTAAGTGAAACCATTGATGCGTGAGATGAGGTAAGCGGTGTCTTTACCCAAACCATTTAGGATAACTTTCAACGGATTTTTACGTGATTTGTTCACGTTAAGTGCGATTTTGATTGCGCCTTCTGCCGCTGCGAATGACTCATGACCGGCAAGGAAAGCAAAACAGCCACTTTCTTCATTCAATAGACGAGCCGCCAATGCACCGTGACCGATACCCACTTGGCGCTGCTGCGCTACGCTGCCCGGTTTTGTGCAGGCTTGAAGACCTTCACCGATGATGTTTGCCGCTTCTTCTGCTGTTTTTGCACCGCGGAAAATCGCCAAAGCAGTGCCCAGTGTGTAGGCATCGGCAGCGCTTTCAAACGCGATAGGTTGAGTGTCCATCACCAATGCTTTTGGGTCGATACCACGATCCATACAGTATTGGTAAGCCTCTTCCAGAGAAGATAGTTGCATTTCGTCTAATGTGCGACGTACAGATTCAGTAATCGGAGTGTTCATAATCTCTTCCCTCTTGGTGGCAATTATTGTTGGCGTGGGTTGATGGTCGTTACGGCTTCGTCAAAACGACCGTAAGTCCCCGTTGCTTTGTCTGCGGCTTCTGCAGCAGATACGCCTTCGTTGATGGCTTTCATCATCTTGCCGAGGTTGAGATATTGGTAACCAATCACTTCTTTGTTTTCGTCTAGCGCGAGTTTTGTTACGTAGCCTTCAGCTAACTCCATGTAACGCACGCCTTTTGCTTTAGTTGAGTAGCTAGTACCCACTTGGCTGCGTTGAGTTTGACCAAGGTCTTCCAGTGCCGCACCAATTTCCAAGCCGCCTTCAGAGAAAGCAGATTGAGTACGACCGTAAACAAATTGAAGGAAGATTTCGCGCATCGCGACGTTGATAGCATCACATACCAAGTCGGTATTCAGTGCTTCCAGAATAGTTTTGCCTGTTAGGATTTCTGCGGCCATCGCGGCTGATTGAGTCATGCCTGAACAGCCGATCGTTTCGATCAAAGCTTCTTCGATGATGCCGTTTTTGACGTTAAGAGTCAGTTTTGCTGCACCTTGTTGAGGAGCACAAGCACCAACGCCGTGGCTAAGACCAGAAATCGCGATAACGTCTTTTGGATTGATCATTGCGCCTTCGACAGGGATCGGTGCAGATGCATGAAGATCGCCGCGTTGAATCGGGCACATTGATTGGATTTCGTGTGAGTATTGCATAGTGTTTTCCCAGTGTACGATATCCAGCCTATTTGTCAGACTCAACGGCGTTGACTGCTCTTATTCGCTCCATCAAATAGAAAACTATGTTCAGGAGGTTCATGCGTTTGTTGCCTTGTTGAGTTAACAACTATTTTGGATATCTTTTTAATTTTTGAGAAAACAGGAGCGGGGTTGGAGAAGAGTTGAATTGCTCACTACAGAACTCTCGCTTTCACAACATAAGCGAAAGCACTTCCAACAGGGCTGACCTGTTTTCGTTTCTGTAGGAGTCATTAGCTTTAACAGCGGTTCGAATCTTTCGATTCCGGTGGTACCCCATCACCGAACCCATTTAGACTAGATCTAAGTCACACTAATCTGCAACATGAAATTTAGAGCAATTTGGGATATTAAATCGGTTCTTTATATTCTCAGAGATATATGGAGATAAACGGAAGGAATAAAAAAACGCCGCATAATGCGACGTTTTTTCTAAACAAATGAGAGGCTTATGCAGCGTCTTCTTGCTCGCTATCTTCTTCAACAGCTTCAAGCTTCTTTGCTTTTTTTGGTGCAGGTTTACGTTTTGCACCAAGAGCGTAAAGCACTTCTTCTTTGTTTTGCGCAAGGAACATTGCAAGATCTTCTTGCTTACCTTCGTCTTCTAGAAGTTCACTTTTACCCAGCAGTGAGAATAACTCGTCTGCCATATCCAGCATTTTGTCGTATGCGTCAGCTTCCGCTTTAGAGGTAAAAGTCATTTTCTCTTCTCCATTGCGTTCTACCACGTACTTGACGATTACAGCCATGGTTGGTCCCCTAATTTGGTGTATTGATACTGGCTTTTTATACAGTTTTTGACCAATCAAGTCTAGCGACAAGCCTCAGAATGAGAGACACGTACAACTAACTGACTAGCATTTAAACTATCTTGGTTTCACTTTGCGGATTTGTCCGCCAAAGGAAGGTTTGTTGGTCGCTCCCAATCTTGGCAAAATTCGATAAACGTTCTGAGCAATGGGCTTTGATATTTCTCTTTATGAACCAGTAACCAGAAGCGACGTTTCATATCTAAAGGCATGTCGAGCAGTTTTACGCGGCCGTCACGAATAGCAGGTTCTGCAGACAAACGTGACAAGCAACCTAAGCCTAACCCTGCCGATACTGAGTTGATCAACGCTTCGGTGGTATTGAGCTGAAAAGCTTCATGCCAATGTTCCAAGCGCGGTGCGACAACGCGCATAAAAAATTCGCGTGAACCAGATCCTGCCTCTCGCAATATCCATTCACTGTTTTCTAGCTCGGTTAAGTTTACTGGCCCTTCGTGCGCGGCTGGGTAATCGGGCGCGCAAATCACGCACATTTCATCTTCGCTAAACTGGGTAGACTGCAATTCAGGGTGAAGTGTTTTGCCCTCAATGAGGGCTATGTCTAACTCGTAATCGGTCAGCATGTCGCAGATTTGTGCGGAGTTAGAAATGAACAGGCTTTGAGAACGATGGTTCGTTTGCTGACGAAATTCGCTAAGCAAATAGGGCGCGACTTGGTTGCCAATGGTGTCGCTGGCACCAATGCGAAGTTGGCCCGATAGCGCTTGGTCACCATCGAAAATGCTCTCGATGTCTTTGGCTCGGTTGAGTAACTCATCCGCCAGTGGTAGCAGTTTTTGACCTTCTTGGTTCAAAATCAGTCGGTTATTAACACGATCAAACAAGTGATGGCCGATCTGTTTTTCTAATTCTGAGAGTGCCATGCTCACTGCGGCTTTCGATAAAAAGAGACTATCAGAAGCCGCTGTGAGCGTTTTGTGCTGCGTGATCGTCGTAAACACTTTCAGTTGTTTAAGAGAAATGTGACTTGCCATACCCCACCGTTAAGTAATTCTGAACGTTTGTTTTAAATAATTAGATATATCGGAACGAAGTGCAAGCGTATTATACGTCCCATCAAGAGTGAGTCTGGTTGAGGTCATCATGATTCAAAGAACAAAAGCAAAAGTAATGGGAGCGCCAACTCCAATGGCGGGTTTGGCTCTTGGTATTGCAAGCTTGGGCTGGAGTTGGGAAAACTTCGCCGAATTACATGGCTACGGACAGTGGATTAGTGCGGGTATCGCAAGCATATTGTTGGCTATATTGGCAACCAAGTTTTTGCTACATAATCATCTGTTGAGACAAGATCTTGCTCATCCGGTTGTGGGCAGCGTGGTTCCGACATTTGCGATGGGCACTATGGTGGTATCGAACTCTCTCGGCCATTTTTACCCATTAGCTGGCGATGCGCTTTGGCTGATTGCGGTGGTTTTGCACATCGTGTTCTTGGTGAGCTTTGTTTACCATCGCGCCAAAGATTTTGAATTGCACCACATGGTTCCTAGTTGGTTTGTACCGCCAGTGGGTATCATCGTTGCGGATGTGTCTTTCTCTGGCAACCCTATGTTAGCACCAGTGGCACAAGGTGCATTGATGTTTGGTATGGTGGCGTACGCGATCATGTTGCCGATGATGATTTACCGTTTCATGTTTACCCATGAAATTCCGGATGCAGCAAAACCAACCATGGCAATTATGGCGGCGCCAGCAAGTCTATCATTGGCAGGGTACTTAACGGTCACTGCGACACCATCACCAGTGATCATCGCTATGCTATTTGGTATCGCGGTATTGATGACAGCCATCATTTACCTCGCATTCTTTAAATTGCTTAGACTGCCATTTAGCCCAGGCTATGCGGCGTTCACTTTCCCGATGGTGATCGGTGCGACGGCGCTGTTTAAAATGGCGAATTGGATGGAGTTGCAAGGATTGGCTGCGCACTATGTTCAACAAGTGCGAGGCTTAGCTAGTCTTGAGTTGATTGTGGCAACATTTGTTGTCTCTTATGTGGCCTTACAATACATCAACAACTTGTTGATTCAGCCACGCTTGATGCACGCTCATCACGCTTAAATAGCAGATAGGAAAAAGCCTCTTGGTCTTACAACCAAGAGGCTTTTTTATTTCAATCGGCGTCGATGTTGGACGCTAGCCTTTTTTGTAAAATCGCGACATCTCATCCAGAGAATGACGAATGATATCGACAGGAACTTTCTGTTCTTTCTCGACTTTTAACTGGCGATTCAGTTGCTGAGAGTGCCCGCCAGGGTTGACCACAAGCATCAGCTCTTTGCCGACCAATGCATAGTTGTAGTAGCTGCCTGCAATATACCAATCGCGAGAGGCTGAGCTATCAAACAAGTTATGACCAACGCTGTATGAACTCGTTGTGCCTTGAACGTCAAACAGCGTATTCATCATGGTTGGCACGACGTCAAAATGGGTCGTGCGGTAATCAACTTGCTCTGGCTGACGATTTGGCATGTACACGTAAAGAGGCACATGTACTTGAACGTCACTGTAGTTACCCGTGTGGCCCCAATAGTTCATCTTATGGTCATTAAACTCTTCACCATGATCTGATGAAATCACCACAATGGTATTGTCTAAGTCGACGTTTTTCAGCACATCACCAATCAAGCTATCGATGTAGTACAACGAGTTCTTGTATCGATTATGGTAAAGCGAAGCGTCAAAATCGTTGTTGAGCAAAATGTGGTCAACGCGTTCCCAGTATGGTTTGAATTTCGCAAATTCAGGTTCGGGAAATACTGTGCCATGGGCGGCATCGTAGAACAGAAAACCAAAGTACGGCTTGTCGCTATCCTGCTTTTGGAACTCGATGAACTTGTCTGTTATCTGCTGATCGCGCTCGACAGCTGTTTCCCCAGTTTGTTTCAGGGTCAAGTCCGACACTTTTTTGAATACCGTGCGAGAAAGTGGCGGGCTGGTGAGCGGTGCCGAGCCAAAAATGCCCATGCGGTAGCCTTCTGCTTGCAGCGTATCCATAAAAACAGGAGAGCGTTGACTTGCGTAAAAGCTTTCCCAGTAGGTCGCTGGCAAGCTGTAAAACAGGCTGAAAATACCCGCTTGAGTTGAGTTGCCGCCGCTCATATGTTGTGTGAAATTCACTGTTTTTTCGGCGAACTTGCTGACATTTGGCATGACTTCCGGCGTCGCATCACTGTAGCGCCACGCATCAACCAAGATAAACAAGACATTGGGCTGTTTCTCTTTGCTTTGCACTTGAATCGGCGCAAGCGGATAGTTGAGTGAGCTACGTTCAATGTTGGTTAACTCTACGCGGTTCTTCGATGCAATGTTCTCATCCACTAGGTCGTGTTTGTAAATAAATTTACGAGCCGTCAGCGGGTAGTAAAGTGGCCAGTTATTCGAAAACTGACTGACTTCATCGTCGTAAAGTGCGTTTTTGTACGCATGAATCATCTGCGTGCTAAGCAATACAGCAAACCAGACGCTGATCAAAACGAACTTAGCTCGGCTTTGTGCCAGTTGATTACTTACCCAAACGGTACAAGCGAGCCCGATCACCAGAACGGAAATTTCACTGATGAAGATTAGCCAACTCATCCACGAAATATCGAAGACATCACCGCCACCTTCGAAAAACATACGGATTAATAGGGCGTTGATGTGAAGTTTGTATTGCTGAAAAACGAGGATATCGACTTTAAACATGATCAATAGACAGATCGCGATAGCGATCACGATACCTTTGAATGCTCGAGTCGGTAGAAAAGAGAGCAATAAACTCAACAACATAAATGGAAGAGCGATCAAGCCCAGCCAGCCATATTGAGTCGAAACCAAATAGTAACCTTGCAACAAGGTTAGCGGTTCATTCTGATTGTTAGACAACACAAAAGGATAACAAGCGATCGACAGGTACACTGCAAAGCAAGCAAAAAAAGCAATCAGCCAAGCGCTGTTGGAAGACAGTTTGCGAAACATACTTTTTGTTTGTTTATAAATTATGGGTAGAGGGAGTATAAAACAGTGTTTTTTATTATGGAATAGTTGCGACGAATGTCACATTTTGTATGGAAGTGTCAGACTTGATTGACATGTGAAAATTCAGAAGATTCATACTCTATTTGAGTGATATATAACCTTTTGTTTTTTCCGAACGCGAGATCACTGCGGGTTTAAATGGGGCTGTGCTAAGCTAGCTAACAGTTTCAATCGGCGCTCGGTATTCCCAATTTGTTTACTGTTTATCACTCCAACCAAGTTGACGTTCTTAAATCACTCCTTGTCGAACTGATTCGAATCAGTCCGCTGGAAAACCCGTTCGAAAAAGAACAAATTCTGGTTCAAAGTCCGGGCATGTCCCAGTGGCTAAAAATGGAATTGGCCAAAGAGTTTGGTGTTGCCGCGAACATTGATTTTCCGCTCCCTGCTACTTTCATTTGGGAAATGTTTACGCAGGTGTTGCCAGACGTGCCAAAACGCAGTGCGTTTAACAAAGAAGCGATGACGTGGAAGTTGATGCATCTGCTGCCGGGGCTTCTCAACCAAGAGGTGTTTTCGCCGTTAGCGCAGTACCTCAAAGATGACATTGACCACTCTAAGCTGTATCAGCTGGCTGAGAAAATTGCCGATATTTTCGATGGTTACTTGGTGTATCGTCCGGAATGGATCGCAAGTTGGGAAGCTGGGCAGAGTGTGCCAGAGCTGGAAGATGAGCATCCGTGGCAGCCGATCTTATGGCAAGCGTTGTATGATCACACTGTGTCATTAGGGCAGTCTCCTTATCACCGTGCCAACCTTTATGAGCACTTTATCGACACGTTAGAGAGTTTTAACTGCAATTTTGACCATTTACCCAAGCGTTTGTTTGTTTTTGGCATTTCTTCGTTGCCGCCTCGCTATATGGATGCGCTAAAAGCAATTGGTGAACACATCGACGTGCATCTGATGTTCACTAACCCTTGTCGTTATTATTGGGGTGAAGTTCGAGATCGCAAATATCTGGCTCGTTTGGCGGCGAAACATCGTCAGCACGTTGTGTGGCAGGACGATCACTCGGAAGTGCAAGGTGAAACTGAGCAACTGAAAGGTTCATTGGAAGATAATGTGATCGATGAGCTGCACACCGATGTGGTCGGAAACAGTCTGTTGGCGTCCATGGGTAAACTCGGGCGCGACAATATGTATCTGTTGTCTCAGCTGGAATCTCATGAAATCGAAGCCTTTGTTGATGTTGAGCGCGACAGTCTGCTCCATCAATTGCAAGCGGATATTCTCAATCTTGAAGAACATCAAGATGACCAACAGATTGAAAACAGTCATCACAAACAAGTGGTTAGCTTGGGTGATAAATCACTGAGCCTACACGCTTGTCACAGCCCGATGCGCGAAGTGGAAGTGCTGCATGATCAACTATTGGCGATGTTCGATGCTGACCCAACGTTAAAACCGCGCGATATTATCGTGATGGTCGCGGACATCAACGCTTACAGCCCTGCGATTCAGGCGGTCTTTGGTAACGCGCCGGGTGAGCGTTTTATTCCATATTCGATTTCTGACCGAACCGCCGATCAAGAGAGCCCAATTCTGGCCGCATTTATGCAGTTGGTGAACTTACCCAATACGCGCTGTTTGGCATCAGAACTACTCGAACTTCTGGAAACTCCGGCGATATTAAAGCGTTTTGAACTCAGCGAAGGTGATTTCTTACAAGCTAAACAATGGGTTGAGGAATCGGGAATTCGCTGGGGGTTGGACGCCAATACCGGACGCGAATTTGAACTGCCGGAAACCCGTCAAAACACATGGCAATTTGGTATTCAACGCATGTTGCTTGGCTACGCGATGCCAGAATCCGCAGGCTTGTTTGAAACCGAGCAAGGCAGTTTGTCTCCGTACAACGAAGTGCAAGGCATGGGCGCAGAGCTGGCGGGCAAGTTGGCACACTTTATCCAACAAATTAGCACTTATCGAAGCAAACTTTCTCATGTTCAAACTATCGATGGTTGGCGAGAGACTTTGGTTTCACTGCTGGATGACTTCTTCTCGGTTGAGTTAGAAGGCGAAATGGCACTCAAATCCATTCGCGATACGCTCAGCCAACTCAAAGAGCAATTAGCTGATGCCGCATTTGATGATGCGTTATCGCCGTCGATCATCAGCCAATACCTTCAAAACAAATTATCTGGCACACGAGTCAGCCAGCGCTTCCTTGCTGGTCAAGTGAACTTTTGTACCCTGATGCCTATGCGATCTATTCCGTTTAGAACCGTATGTCTACTGGGGATGAATGACGGCGTGTACCCGCGTTCCATGCCGCCAGAAGGCTTTGACTTGATGACGGGAAGAACCAAACCGGGCGACCGTTCGCGCCGAGATGATGACCGTTACCTATTCCTCGAAGCAATGCTATCGGCACAGCAAACGCTCTACATCAGTTATGTTGGCCGTTCAATCCAAGACAATACCGAGCGAGTGCCTTCGGTTCTGGTTTCTGAGCTGATGGAATACTGCCACCAAAACTATTGTTTAAGTGGTGATGAAGCGTTGCCCGTTGATGAGTCTGGCGACAACTTATTAAATGCGTTGGTGAATACCCACGCCATGGTGCCGTTTAGCCCAAGTGCGTTCCAAGGCATGCACGCCAGCTACGCGAAAGAGTGGATTCCAGCGGCATTGACTCAAAGCAGTCAATCGCAAGGCTATGTTCGTCCTGATTTTAATCGGGCATTAGACGACTATCTGTTAGGAGCGACGTTCCCACTTGAGCTCTACTTAGTCGAGTTGCAACGTTTCTGGCGCTTACCTGTGCAGTATTTTTTCAATCGTCGTTTAAAAGTAATCTTTGAACCGCCACTGCCGGTGATGGAAGACGACGAACCCTTTGTTTTAGGTGGTTTGGAAAGCTATCAAATGCGTGATGAGCTGTTAGAAACCTTGCTTGAAACGACATTGATGCAGCCAGAGAAAAAAACAGAGGTGCTTAAACACTTTATGAGTCAACAGCGCGCGCAAGGCAAACTGCCGGTGGGGGCGTTTGGTGATATCGAGTTTGAAACCAACCGAGTTCAGGCGGAAGAGCTGGTGGACAAACTGGCGTTTTTATCTGGTGCGCCTCAAGACGATTTGGAAATCGACCTGACGTTTGACTCTTTGTTTGAGCGAAATGAAGGCGAAGAGAAAAACGTTCGCCTGACTGGTTGGCTGACTCAATGCTACCAATCCGGTTTGATTCGCTACCGAAGCGGTAAGATTCGAGCGCAAGATTACCTTGCAGCGTGGATCGATCACCTTGCCATGTCGGCGTCGGGTTATGCCAAGAAAACTCATCTGATTGGCTACGATCGTAAAGAAGGCGCGCTGCATTTGATCTACCCAGAAATTGCCGATGCTCAGTATGCCAAACAGCTACTGACTGAATTAGTTCGCTTATTCTTCGAAGGCATGACTAAGCCTTTGCCTTATTTCCCGAAAACGGCGTTGGCTTGTGTTGAAGCGGGCTTTAGCCGCGGTCAGTGGGTAGATGACGAAGAGAAATCTTTGAAGAAAATGGCTGACGCATTCAATGATGGCTTCATGAGCCCGGGCGAAGGCAGTAATGCGTACATCTCTCGAATTTGGCCTGCTTGGAATGATGAGTTGGCCTCAGAAGTTCGTTTGCTGACAGCATTAGTTTTGCAAGGTGCGCGCTTAGCGGTTCAAGACACTGATGACGTAAAAGCGTAAAAAAGACAGTTGGATAAAGAGAAGGAAGAGTAGGGTGGCCGCCAGAAAATCATTATTTTTTGTAGGGCGTTCGCTGTACGGCCACAAGGTCAGAGGGACCATGATACTTTTGTTTAATTCATTTGAGTTGTGCCGCCAAAAGGTTTGGCTTATCTCGTGGGGCGCATACTAACGGTACGTCTTATGGATAACCGTGAGAAAGATCTCACAAAGCTCTAAATTATCCAACTTGTTAAACATATTAATAGAATTTTTAACTATAGATCACATTTATTAGGTGATACGTCCTAGTAAATAATCCGGAGAGATTCAGCGTTATGGATCAAATGTCAGGTGCAGAGTGTCCTCTACATACGTTAGACCGCACAGAGCAACCTCAACCAACGCCACTAGAACCGATGACGTTTCCTCTGCATGGTGCGAGGTTAATCGAGGCATCAGCAGGTACAGGTAAAACCTTCACTATTGCAGGTTTATATCTGCGCCTTTTGCTTGGTCACGGCAGCGCGGAAACTCGGCATCGCGTACCGCTTACGGTCGACCAAATTCTGGTCGTAACCTTTACCGAAGCGGCAACTGCGGAATTACGCGATCGTATCAGGGCAAGAATCCATGATGCGCGAATCGCGTTTGCGCGTGGACAGAGTTCCGATCCGGTGATCCAACCTTTGCTTAATGAGTTTGACGATCACAAGCAAGCCGCAGAAATTTTATTGCAGGCAGAGCGTCAGATGGACGAGGCGGCGGTCTACACCATTCACGGTTTTTGCCAACGTATGCTAACGCAAAATGCGTTTGAATCTGGCAGCCGATTTAATAACGAGTTTGTGACCGATGAAAGTCACCTAAAAGCGCAAGTTGTAGCCGATTACTGGCGCCGCAATTTCTACCCATTGCCATTTACTTTGGCGGGAGAAATCCGCCAGCTATGGGGCTCTCCATCTGCGTTGTTGTCTGACATCAGCAATTACTTAACCGGTGCGCCGTTAAGCCTTTCTGTTCCAGCAATGAAAGGCAGTTTGGCTGATCTTCATACTGAAAATCTGAAAAAAATTGATGGATTAAAAGCACAGTGGCGAGAAAGCCAAGATGACTTCTTAACGCTAATCTCAGATTCAGATATTAACAAACGTAGCTATACCAAAAAGTCTCTGCCGACGTGGTTGGAGGCGGTAAACGCTTGGGCGGCAACGGAAACTACAGGTTACGATTATCCAGACAAGCTGGAGAAATTCGCGCAAAACGTCTTGTTGGAAAAAACACCGAAAGGCAGTGCGCCGCAGCATGCAGTATTTGAAGTCATTGAAACATTTCTTGCCAACCCAATCAGCTTAAAAGCGCCACTGCTTGCTCATGCAATTGAACATTGTCGAGTGATGCTGGCTAACGCGAAAAATCAAAAACAGTGGCTCTCTTTCGATGATTTGCTAACGCAACTTTCTGCTTCTATCGATACGGACGAAAGCGAGCTTTTAGCGGCGCGTATTCGTACTTTGTATCCTGTCGCAATGATTGACGAGTTCCAAGATACCGACCCGCTTCAATACAGTATTTTCAGCCGTATTTATCTGAACAACCCGGAATGTGGTTTGTTTATGATCGGGGACCCCAAGCAGGCGATTTATGGCTTTCGTGGCGCAGACATTTTCACTTATATCAAAGCGCGTAACCAAGTAAGTGCCCACTACACGTTAGGAACCAACTGGCGTTCTAGCGCAGATATGGTGCAGGCGGTAAACCAAGTATTTGCTTTACCAGACAGTCCATTTATCTATGATTCGGATATTCCGTTCTTACCCGTTAAGTACAGTCCCAATGCCGAAAAACGCATTTGGACTATGGGTGGCCAAAAGCAACCCGCGCTGACCTATTGGTTGCAAGAAGCGGACGATAAACCGCTACCAAAAGGCGAGTATTTGACTCGAATGGCAGAGGCGACTGCAAGCCAAATCCAAACTATTTTGACGCAGGCTCAACAGGGGCAAGCGTGTCTGGTGAATGGCGAAAAACAGAAAGCGGTTCAAGCGGGCGATATCGCAGTGTTGGTTCGAACAGGTAGCGAAGGTCGGATGATCAAACAAGCGCTAGCAGACCAAGGTATTGCCAGCGTGTACCTGTCTAACCGAGACAGTGTGTTTACCAGTTCAGTGGCGCAGGATTTACAGCGTTTGCTGCAAGCGGTGCTGACTCCAGAAAATGACCGTGCGCTGCGTGCAAGTCTTGCCTCTGAGCTGTTTGCCCTCGACGCAGCAAGTTTGGATGCACTTAATAACGATGAAGTGGTGTGGGAAAACGCCGTAAACGAATTCAAAGAATATCGCAAACTTTGGGTTCAGCGTGGTGTGCTGCCGATGTTGCGCGCGGTGATCAGCAAACGCCATATTGCCGAGCGATTACTAGAAGAAGGTGCGAGTTCACAGGGTGAAAATGGTGAGCGAGTACTTACCGATTTAATGCACATTGGTGAACTGCTTCAACACGCCAGTAATGAACTGGATAGCGATCACGGTCTGCTGCGTTGGCTCGCTCAGTCTATCAGTGATGCGGAAAACGGTTTGGGTGGCAGTGATGACCAAATCCAACGTTTAGAATCGGAACGTAACTTAGTGCAGATCGTAACTATTCACAAATCAAAAGGCTTGGAGTATGACCTCGTATTTCTGCCGTTTGTGTTCAGCTATCGAGAAGCCAGTGAAGCCAAATATTACGATGCAGCTAATGACCGCACGGTACTGGATATCACTGGCAACGATGCGTCCATGAAGCAAGCGGACAAAGAGCGTTTGGCGGAAGACTTACGCTTGATATACGTGGCACTAACGCGTGCTGTTTATGCGTGTTTTATTGGAGCCTCGCCTTTGCGCAATGGTCGTTCGACCAAAGAGCCAACTGGCGTACACCGCAGTGCGATTGGCTATTTGATTCAAAATGGTCAAGAAGGTGGCATTAACGATTTGTACCAAGGTTTAACAAAGCAACAAAACGAGCTTGATTGTGTCGTTGTGGCCGATCTGCCGCAGCAACTCGAAGACAAGTACGTAGCGCCACAAGAAGAAATATACGATCTTAGCGCGAAAGAGCTGCAAAACCCTATCGACAGAAACTGGCGCATCACCAGTTATTCTGGCTTGGTCAAGCAAGGCTCTCATCACGCCGAGCATGATGCCACGATTGAGATTACGGGTTTTGATATCGACTCATCTGAAGAACAAGACGAAACGGATTTGGTGGAGCCAGAGCGTTCTATTTTTACCTTCCCTCGTGGTGCGCGTCCGGGTACGTTCCTGCATAGCCTGTTTGAGGAAATTGAATTTACTCAGCCAGCCACGACGGAAGAGAATACACAAATCATCCTTGGTTTGATGGAAAGCGAACAGCTCGATGAAGAGTGGTTGCCCATTTTACAGCAATTGATTGCTACCGTACTCGCAACGCCGTTGGATGGTAAGTCTTTGCTGCTGAATCAAAAAGCACCGTCGCAACGTTTGGTGGAGATGGAATTTTTGCTGCCGATTGAAGTTTTGTCTGCGCCGGCGTTAAATCGAGTCATTCAACGTCACGATCCGTTGTCGGCGAAAGCGGGGGATTTAGGTTTCCAAACCGTGCAAGGCATGCTCAAAGGTTTTATCGACTTGGTGTTTGAACATCAAGGTAAATACTACGTGCTTGACTGGAAATCGAATCATCTTGGCGACGATGTGACGCACTACCATGGTGAGGCTCTGAAATCGGCGATGGCAGATCACCGCTACGATTTGCAGTATCAGATTTATGCGTTAGCACTGCATCGTTTCCTACGTAGCCGATTGGCCAATTATGATTATGAACAGCACTTCGGTGGCGTGTATTACTTGTTCTTGCGCGGCATGGACGGGCAGAGTGACCACGGCATTTTTGCCGCGAAACCAACCTTAGACTTCTTACAAGAGATGGATCGTTTGATTGATGGTCAAGCACTTGAAACGCGCTCAACTCAAGCCGGGCAGATGGAGCTACTTTAATGACGACAAATTACAATCTTCATTCTGACCAAGATAGTCTTTTGGTAGTGCTGGAACGCTTGGCGCACAAAGGTGCTATTCGTCAGCTCGACTACCAATTCGCCTGCTTTATTGATTCTCAAACGCATGATGAACAGTCGGACAGTCAAGCATTGGCGTTTATCGCGGGTGTTGTCAGTAGTGAGCTTGGTAAAGGACATATCTGTCTGTCTCTGTTCGATGCACAAGGGCAATCTACGGATTTAGCCAGTAAGTTAGGGCTGTTTGGTGAGTCAGCATTGGCGCTCAACACACAGTTGCAAGGCATAGACTGGATTCAAGTATTACAAAATTCCAGCGTGGTCGGCGCGCAAGGAGAAGCCTTGCCTTTGATGTTCGATGGTGAGCGTCTGTATCTGCATCGCTATTGGCATTATGAAGTGACACTGGCGGAAAAGCTCAATCAGCTGGGCGCCGCAGTTAACTTGCAACCACAAGAGTTTGCGCGATTATCCGAGTTGCTCAACCATTTATTTGCACGCCAATACCATTTTCTGTTTAACGCGTTAGGCAAAGCAGTAGAAGCGGGAAGCAGCAACCAAGTGTTGCGTCAACAATTGGTGTGTGACCACCTTGATGTGGTCGCAAGCGAATCGTTGGATTGGCACGCCATTGATTCCGTGCTTAGCAATGCGCGCAAGGTTCAAGATTTGCAAATACTGGATGAACTCGTACCACTCTCGGCTTGCGTGAACTGGCAAAAAGTCGCGGCGGCAGTTGCGTTAACCCGTCGATTTGCTGTGATTTCTGGTGGTCCAGGCACTGGTAAATCGACGACAGTAACCAAATTGCTTGCCGCTTTGATTGAACAGGCGACGCACGAGAAAAATCTAACCATCAAGCTGGTGGCCCCGACGGGGAAAGCGGCGGCGCGATTAACCGAGTCCATTGGTAAAGCGGTACAAGAGCTGCCAGTTTCTCCGGAGCTAAAAGCCAAAATTCCGACTGAATCAAGCACCTTACATCGGTTGCTGGGTGCGATTCCTAATAGTGCAGAATTTCGTCACAACAAGCAAAATCCACTGCATTTGGATATTTTAGTTATCGACGAAGCGTCGATGGTCGATTTACCAATGATGTACAAAGTGGTCGATGCCTTACCGAAACATGCGCGGCTGATTTTGCTAGGTGATAAAGATCAACTTGCCTCAGTTGAAGCAGGGGCAGTGTTGGGTGATATCTGTTCGTTCCATGCGTTGGGTTATGGCAAAGAGCAGGCGTCAGCCATCGCAAAACTGACGGGCTTCGATACTTTAGCCCATACGGGTAACAGTGCATCTAGCATTGCTGATAGTTTATGTATGCTGCAAAAGAGCTACCGATTTGATGCTCGCTCAGGCATTGGTCAGTTGGCAAAAGCGGTTAACTCCGGTTCTGCTGCGAGCGTAGATAACGTCTGGGCGCGTGACTTTTCTGACATCGAACATTTCGCGCTAAGTAGTCAACATTACAACCAAATGATGCAGACGTTGGTGCAGGAATACGGTCGTTACCTCAAACGCATTGGACAACAGGAAACAGATCCTAAAACCGGAGAGCTAGAGTCGCTAACGCACAAAGCCAAAGCGGTGTTAGATACCTTCAACCAATGCCGACTGCTGTGCGCGATCCGTGAAGGTGATTTTGGTGTGGCTGGGCTAAACCAACGCATCGAGAAATCGCTCGCGGCGCGCAAGTTCATTCAAGTTCAGGATGAAATTTGGTATCACGGCAGACCCGTCATGGTTACGCGTAATGATCACGGTTTAGGTTTGTATAACGGTGATATTGGTATTTGCATGCGAGATGACACTGAAGAAGAACCGCGTTTGAAAGTCTTTTTTGAGTTACCTGACGGCAGTGTGAAATCGGTCTTACCGAGCCGAGTACCTGAACATGAAACGGCTTACGCCATGACCATCCATAAATCGCAAGGCAGTGAATTTGATTACACCCTGATGATTTTGCCACCAGACTTTAGCCCGATATTAACCCGTGAGTTGATTTACACAGGCATTACCCGCGCGAAAAAGCGTTTAGCTCTTTACGCCGAACTCAATGTTCTGAAGCGAGGCATTAAGGTGAAAACCACTCGCGCGAGTGGGTTAGTAAAGCGGCTTACCAACTAAAACAAGAAGACCGAGCTTATGGCTCGGTCTTCTTTTATGCATGTTTTGCAAACGCATTGGTAAAAGACACGCTGCGTATTTTGTATTGCTGTTGATAAGCAAGAATAAAATCTCGGATAGCGTCATTTACGGGGAAAACACAGTGGACGTCTAGGCCTTCTAAAAACTGATTGTCAGCCATATCCCAGAAGCTTTGAAGCGAATTACAAATGATTGTTCTCATAACAGTGCTCGTCTCGGCTTATTTAAAGTCAGATTAACAACTGTCCTTGGTGTGCAATACGGAGCTAACTAGTTTTTCAATTGCCCAGTATTTTAGGGTGAAGGCTACATTACATCACCTAGATCCATTCGTATTGGTTAAAAACCAATCACTAGCGAGCAGAGTATAGCCAACCAAATGTATATTTAAAAGATAAAATTGGAACGAAAATCAAGCAATGGTTTGCGTATTTCTAAGTTGGTGTTTATATGATGACTCGCTAGTCCGGAGTAGGGTTTATGTGTGGCCTTACTCCTAAACAAACTCGTTCCTAAACAAGCTCGATGTGCAGGATTGAGCGTTAATGAGCTGAATCCCGCACCTTGAGGTTTTGGTATAGCGGAGCGTTAAATTTTGCTTCGTGATTTAAGGTTAAGCTACAAATCTAGCGCTAAGATTTTTGACTTACGCTGGAAGTTATATAGCCCTTGTTTGGCTCCGGGCAAATAGTCGACACTGACTTCGTAAAAACCTTGCTCTCTGAACCAATGCAGACTGTGTGTCGTGAGGACAAAAATCTGATCAATGGTTTCGGATTTAGAACGATGTTTCATGTAGTTGAGCAGTAACAAACCTCGGTTCCCATCACGATAGTCAGGGTGAATCGCTACGCAAGCCATCTCAGCTTTGCGCTCTTCTGGGTATGGATAAAGGGCAGCACAGCCAATAATCAAGCCGTCTTTTTCGATGATGGTAAATTTTCCAATCTCTTGCTCTAGCTGTTCTCGAGAGCGCCTAACCAGTACACCTTGTTCTTCTAACGGGCGAATGAGGTCTAAGATACCGCCAATATCGTCAATATTAGCTTGCCTCACTTGTTCAGCGCTCGCCATAACGACTTGGGTTCCGATACCGTCGAAAGAGAACAACTCCTGAATTAGGGCTCCATCCACTTTATAGCTGATCAAGTGGCTACGAGGCACTCCGGCACGACAAGCGGCAATAGATCCTTTAAGAAAGCGCAGTGTTCCAGTGTTGTAATCTAGGTCAGGAGACGTATTTTCAGAGAGCGTTTTGATGACATGCTCCGCTTCAATTGGCAGTAACTCGGCGACAGCATTGCCGTTGTCATCAATGACACCTTGTTCGGAGCAAAAACCAATCAGCTTATCCGCACCCAGCTTTATCGCTAGTTGGGTGGCGACTTCTTCCGATAATAAATTGAAGCACTCGCCAGTCACAGAGCTCGCAATGGGGCCAAGTAGCACAATAGAGCCTTGGTCGAGCGTGCGATTAATCGCGTCGGTGTCAATGCGGCGAATACGTCCACTATGGCAATAGTCCACACCATCATCAACGCCGAGTGGTTGGGCAATGATGTAGTTTCCGCTAACGACATTGAGCTGGGTACCTGCCATCGGAGTATTGTTGAGGCTCATTGATAGGCGCGCAGTAATCGCAAGCTGAAGTTGTCCGGCAGCTTGCATAACAACAGATAAAGCCGATTCATCCGTAATGCGGATATTTTTGTGGTAAGGCGTAGTGAGGTCTTGTTTTTCTAGCAGCTGATTAATTTGAGGACGTGCACCATACACCACCACGACTTTGATTCCGAGGCTGTGCATGAGGGCGATATCATTAATAATGTTGCCAAAATTTTTGTGTGCGACGGCTTCTCCGCCCAGCATGATCACCATGGTTTTTCCGCGGTGAGCATTGACATAAGGTGTTGATTGACGGAATCCTTTTACGAGAGCAGTACTACGAATTTTCACTACAGCCATTCCTTTGTTTAATTATGCTAAAATGATGCCTTTTTATTCATTGAGTGGCAAGGTGAAATTTTGGAATAAAGCACAAACATATTGAGGTAGGTTCTTGGTCCCGTTAAAAGGGAAGGTTACAATGGTGGCGTCTTTCCTCAATACGTGAACCTCATGTCTTCTGCTGTTAATAAGAATGCTGCGATCACTGCTTCAAATCTGTCAAAAACGTCATCTAAATCAATGCTTCGTAAGTGGCTAGAGCGTTCTCTCATGCTTATAGCGATAGTTGGAACCGTTGTCGTGTGCATGCTGTATAGTGATTTGATTACTCGAACCATTAATCCGCCCATTCCCAAATCGACAATTTATGGTCGCTGGGTTGAGCAAGATGTTGCGCCTTATGCTCGTGAAGAATTTGTGTTGAGTGAGCGCGGTGTTACCGTAAATGGTTCTACAGTGGCGACCAGTTTTGAATTCGATGGGGATTCGTTTTCGTATCGAGTGGGTTCAAATGAGCGGCACTTCAATTTTGTGGGTAAGCAGCATGCAGAAATGAAGCTGGATGCTAATGCACATTATCTACCTGTATTCCGTTTAGAGGGACGTGCAAGGATAGCGGTAAGATAGTCGTTTTTATTATTGTCTTTTAAGCAGAGCTCTCTTGCGTCTGTGAGCCATATGGATGATCACAATTTCATCTCTCAATCAGTAAATTTTACTTCCAAACATAATCCGGACAATTCCGTAATTCTTCCGCTGTTATCATGTTGCATTAACTGAATGAATTTACAACGAGTAAACGGATTGGCTTAGCGTTGAAACATTTTGTCGTTGCTTTTCAATTGCACCGTAAGCATTTGTTTGCCATCCTTTTGCTATTCTCTTTTACGGAAAAGACACGTGTTAAAAAAACTCCTTCCTATTATCTCTTTGAGCCTACTCTTTGGCTGTGCTCAACAAAATGATCGTGCTCAGCAATATCTTGATGGTGAGTTTCCTCAGATCCTCAATCAAGTGGATGTGGTTGAGTCTAACAAACCACGCGATTTTACTGAATTTAACAAGCAAGCTGAGCAAGTGGTGATAAAGTCACCATCCATGGCGAAGATGTACCAACCGCTATATCAACGATTAAGTGAGTGGGCGCAACAGAGCGGAGATACCAGTGCGTTGAGTGCGTTTGGCATTCAAGCCGCGCAATTGGGTGGTGGTGATCAAAAAGGTAATGTGCTGTTTACCGGATACTTTTCTCCCGTGATGGAACTGCGTCATACACCAAACGACATTTTTAAGTACCCAGTTTATGGCAAGCCAAACTGCTCATCAGATTGTCCGACTCGCGCGGAGATCTACAATGGAGCACTAGATGGACAAGGTTTGGTGCTAGGTTACGCGCCTAATCGTATCGACCCGTTTATGATGGAAGTGCAGGGC
This sequence comes from Vibrio sp. 1562, assembly GCF_033340155.1. Classification (NCBI taxonomy): domain Bacteria; kingdom Pseudomonadati; phylum Pseudomonadota; class Gammaproteobacteria; order Vibrionales; family Vibrionaceae; genus Vibrio; species Vibrio sp. 1562. Next base: position 152,512 of record NZ_JAWOVY010000009.1, on the reverse strand, counting down.
AGTGGCTATGTGCATTTTGAAGATGATGATACGTTGGAGTACTTCGCGTACGCAGGGAAAAATAATAAAGCTTACGTTAGTATTGGCCGCATTTTGATTGAACGTGGTGAAGTGCCGCGTGAAAAAATGTCCCTCAAAGCAATCAAAGAGTGGGTGATGGACAACGACGATGCGACAGTGCGCGAGTTGTTGGAGCAAAACCCTTCTTACGTCTTCTTTGCGCCAAAAGCGGAAGCGCCAGTAACGGGGTCGGCTGGTATTCCTTTGTTGCCAATGGCGGCGGTCGCGGGTGACCGTTCTATCTTACCAATGGGTACGCCAATCTTGGCGGAAGTGCCACTGTTGAATGCTGATGGTACGTGGAGTGGTGCGCATCAACTGCGAATGCTGATCGTTTTAGACACTGGTGGTGCGGTAAAACAGAACCATTTGGATCTGTATCATGGCATTGGTGCGAGAGCAGGAACGGAAGCAGGTCACTACAAGCATTTTGGTCGAGTGTGGAAACTTGGGCTGGAAAACTCACCAACTCAAGCGCCTTGGGCTTTGCCGCCAGAAAAGCTACAATAGCGACCCAAGAAAGAGGAACCGCCTCTTATCTAGACATTTCATCAAAGAGTGCGTATAAATCGCACTCTTTGTTTTTCTATCGATCATCTGGACTTCAATATGCGTGAACTCGATACCCCAGCATCTGACAGCTACAATCAACGCTTTGGCGGCACTCGTCGTCTTTATGGCAACAGTGAAGTGGACATTCTTCGCGCTGCACACGTTTGTGTTATTGGTATTGGTGGCGTGGGTTCATGGGCGGTCGAAGCGCTGGCCCGTACTGGGATCGGTGAGTTGACTCTGATTGATATGGACGATGTTTGTGTCACGAATATTAATCGCCAAATTCATGCGATGACGGGCACCGTTGGCCAAAGCAAAATTGAAGTGATGGCCGAGCGTGTCAAATTGATCAACCCAGAGTGTAAAGTCAATCTGATTGATGATTTCATCACGCCAGACAATCAACATGAGTACTTAAGCAAAGAGTTTGATTACGTGCTAGATGCGATTGACAGCGTAAAAGCGAAGGCGTCTTTGTTGGCGTATTGCCGCAGCAATAAGATCAAAGTGATCACTACGGGGGGCGCTGGTGGTCAGGTTGACCCAACGCAGATCATGGTCGCTGATTTAACGAAAACGATCCAAGATCCTCTAGCGAAGAAAATCAAAGACACCTTGCGTCGTCATCATAACTTCCCTAAGAATCCGGCTCGTAAGTTTGGTATTGATTGCGTGTTTTCAACCGAGCAGCTGAAGTACCCTCAAGCAGACGGTTCAGTGTGTGGTGTGAAGTCGACAGCGGAAGGCCCAAAACGTATGGATTGTGCTAGCGGTTTTGGTGCGGCGACTGTTGTAACTGCAACGTTTGGCTTTGTCGCGGTATCGCGAATCGTTGAGAAGTTGATTTCAAAATATAAGAAGTAAACTAGAAGAAGAGCGCATCATGACAGATTTTCCCGTTTCTCCATTTGGTACAGATATCACCAGCGAAGACATTGTAGCGACTATGCAGCAATTTAAAGGCTGGGAAGATCGTTACCGTCAGGTTATTCAGTGGGGTAAAAAGCTGCCACAAATGCCAGAAGAGCTGAAATCAGAACAAGTTACCGTTTCGGGTTGTGAAAGCTTGGTGTGGTTAGTGAGCCAAGAGCAAGATGGCGTTTGGCATTTTTGTGCGGACTCCGATGCGCGTATCGTCCGTGGATTGATTGCCTTGGTGATGGCGGCTTATGACGGAAAAACGGCCGATCAAATTCAAGCATTTGATATTGATGCTTATTTTGAACAACTGGGGCTTGTCTCCCATTTAAGCCCGTCACGTGGTAATGGCTTGAAAGCTATTGTAGAGCAGATTAAGCAAACCGCCGTGTAACGAGTCATTTTCCCAATTCTTAAAAAACGCCGAATAGCCTAGCTGTTTGGCGTTTTTTGTATCTGAGTTGAGATATTTTTTGCAAATGGATAAAAAATATGCAAATGGTCGACTATTTTAGCGTTAATTAACCATTCTATTGATCCTGGTTCATTATATTGCCCACTTGGTTTTTATAAACTCAATTGTATTTAAAATTTGTCTATATTAGATAATAGACATATGCCCCACTCGCTCCTATTCCCCAATGTGGAAACACACTTGGAAGCGATTGGGTTACTTAGATACAAATGCTAGGAACCTCCCTATATGCAATTCACCTTGGAACATGCGCAAGACGTGTTATCCGGAATGCCAGACCCCACTTTTATTCTGAGTGAAGATGGTATCTATATTGATGTTTTTGGAGGAACAGATAAAAAAGCCTATCACGATGGAAGCAATTTGATAGGTAAGACACTTCACGGCGTACTTGAAAAAGATAAAGCCGACTGGTTTATCGAACAGATAAATCGGTCACTGAAACAAGACAGTATTGTGACGATCGAGTACAAGATGTGCGCCGACAGCATTCAGGGAATAGATGCTAACAGTGGGCCAAGAGGCGACCTATACTACGAAGGCAAGATCTGCCCACTCGCTATAAAATACCGAGGTCGTCGCGTTGTCCTTATTCTCACACGCAACATCTCCAATCGCCACCGAGTTGAAACCCTTCTTCGCCATCAAAGCCAAATTGATGCTCTTACCAACATCTACAATCGACGTGTCTTTTTCGAAAAGCTCACAGAAGAGGTCATTAAAGCTCAAGAGCCGAACTATCACTCCGCGTTGTTATTGTTTGATTTGGACTTTTTTAAAGTCATCAATGATAAACGTGGTCATGATGCGGGGGATTATGTCTTAGAGACCTTAGCTGATTTGGTTTCTCACTTACTCGTCAAAGACGAAATTTTTGCAAGAGTCGGAGGGGAGGAGTTTGCGATTATTTTGCCAGAAACTTCTCTGTCGGCGGCGAAAGAGGTAGGAGAGGAAGTACGTTCCCACATTCAAAATTGTCAGTTCGAATTTGAAAAGATTGAAATTCCGGTCACGGTGAGTGTAGGCGTGGTGGAAATAGGCAGAAATGAAACCACCAAACGTTTGTATGCGCATGCAGATAAAGCGCTTTATGCTGCGAAAAGAAATGGCAGAAATTGCGTGGCGACTCTGGATAGGCAGATGGAGTAACCTTGTTGGTTACTCCAAATCAAACCGTTGGCGTTATAGCATGTCGACGGCTTTTTCTACGGCGGCGATGAGTCTATCCACATCTTCAGCCGTGTTATAAATACCAAAAGAAACGCGTACCGTGCCTTTCACATTTAGTGCATCCATCAATGGGTGAGCGCAGTGGTGTCCTGCTCGTACCGCAATGCCTTGTTGATCGAGCAGCGTCGCAATATCTTGGTGATGAACGCCGTCCATGACGAACGTCAGTACAGAGGCATTCGGTTGATAGCCTAGAATATGAATGTCATCCAAAGCGCTTAGTGCTTGGTAGGCCTTATCCTGAAGCGCATGGAGATGAGTCTCTACTTCGTGATGGTCAAAACCTTGGTACCACTCAATGGCTTTCGCTAGAGCAATCGCGCCCGCAACGTTTGGTGTGCCCGCTTCAAACTTTCCAGGAAGTGCAGAAAACGTCGTTTTTTCGAAAGAAACGCGTTCAACCATTTTACCGCCGCCGTGCCATGGTGGCATGGCTTCCAAAAGTTCAAGCTTGCCGTATAAAACCCCAATGCCTGCTGGTGCATAAAGTTTGTGACCTGAGAAAACGTAGAAATCGATATCTGATGTCGATAAATCAAGTTGCTCATGTACGATGCCTTGCGCGCCATCAACTACAACAACCGCGCCAACGTTGTGCGCCAGTTCAGTGATTTTTTCGATAGGTTGGCGTGTGCCTGTTACGTTGGTTATTTGTGCGCAAGCAACAATTTTACAGCGGTCAGACAGAAGCGCCTCAAATGCACTGATGTCGAACTGACAATCTGATGTCATCGGAACTTTAATGACTTTAGCACCCGTTTGCTCTGCCACGATTTGCCAGGGCACGATGTTGGCGTGGTGCTCCATCTCGCTAATTAATATCTCATCACCTGGTTGTAACGTGCTACGGGCGTAGGTTTGAGAAATTAAGTTCAGTGCTTCGGTTGCGCCCCGTGTCCAAATGATTTCCTTAGAGCTGTTTGCACCAATAAAGCTTGCCACTCGTTCTCGTGCCGCTTCAAATTGGCTGGTGGCATTAGCCGTTAAACTATGGCTGCCACGGTGAACATTGGCATTTTGCGCACTGTAGTAATGACTGATGACATCAATCACACATTGCGGTTTTTGCGTTGTCGCTGCGCTATCTAAATACACTAAGGGCGTATCGTTGACGGATTGGTTTAGAGCAGGAAATTGCTCGCGTACAGCATTTACGTCAAACATTATTCTTCACCAAGCTTGTGGTAGTGCAGAGTAGGCAGAGGGATCATTGGTTCAGCAACTGACCATGCGTGTTTTTTACCTGAGAGTTGAATGATTACTTCCATCGCGAACTCTAAAGCTGTACCCGGACCTTGACTAGTGATCAGGTTGTGGTTGATATCAAAGGTCACGCGTTTGCTGCGCCACTTCTCTTCCGGGATATGTGACTGAAAGCTCGGGTGACAGGTCATCAGTGATTGTGGGAAAAGATCATGGTGTTGCAATACCAACGCCGGTGCTGCGCAGATAGCTGCGACCAATTTTCCCTCATAGATGTGCTGCTTAAGGATTTCTATCATCACCGTACTATCACGAAAAATTTCTGCACCACCAACACCACCAGAAAGCGCTATGGCGTCAAACTCATCATCAGCGATATCGACCAGTTTACAATCGGCTGTTAGTGTGACTCCGCGAGAAGCTTTCATCGTCAATGAGCCATCAAAAGCAGCACTCGCTACCGTAACGTCATAACCCGCGCGAACCATCATGTCGATAACGGTGACGGCTTCCATTTCTTCGGTGCCTGGAGCGATTGGCACTAAGATTTTCTTACTCATTGTTCTGTCCAGCTTTGTTCTATTTGTTTGATGCGTTGGTAAAGTTTTAAATTCTCAGGCGTATTGATGCGATGTTTCTCGGCAGCCTTTAACAAGTATCCGGTTATAAAATCAATTTCCGTTCGACGCTGATGGAATACGTCTTGTCTCATTGAAGAATAGTTCTCAGCTGTGGCGTTCACCACTTGCATTACCGTATCGAAAAGAGAGCGAAACTCGATAGCAATACCTTCTTTACTCATTACTTCAACCAGTTCTTGAGTGATGCTTTCGAGTTGTATCTTAAACTCGGGCTGCGCAAGCTCACCATTCTTACACTGCTGAATCGCAGTCAGCGGGTTAATCGCGCAGTTAATTGCTAACTTAGTCCATAACGCAGATTGGATGTGTGGATTCCAAATGGCCTCTGGAAGAGCATGATGCATAACATCTTGCAGAAAAGCGCACTGCATTCCTTTGTCATTATAACCACCCACTTGCGTTGTTCCGTGACCGGTATGCAGTACGTGTTGGTTATCTGGTTTGTATGCGCCGTGCGTCGTTGTGGCGAGCACGATAGGATTGTTTGGCAGAGCCTTCTCCACGCCAGAGGCGGTACCCATACCATTGTGCATCAGCATGATAATCGTGTCTGCGTTGATATGAGGCAGTAAAGGCTGAATGGCGTCTTCCATTTGCCAAGCTTTTACCGTGATCAAAATGAGATCTGCTTTATTTACGGAGGAAATATCTTGATTACTGAATACGATTGCGGGTGTGTCATCCAACTGAAGTGATTGTTGGCTTTCAGAACTTCTTCCCCACAATGAAACATTGTGCCCGGCAAGCTTAAATTTTGTTGCCCAGAGTGAGCCCACCGCACCTGGACCGAGGATAAGGATATTCACCAAACGCTCTCATTAAAAAGGTTTGCTGCAAGGATAATGAGGGAAAAAAGGAAAGCAAATAAAAATGGCGCCGAAAGGCGCCATTTTTGAGCAAACTTAGTGGTTCAATTAGAACTTGTAAGTTACAGCTAGGTAGTGGCTTACACCAGTCGATTCTAGCTCAACACCTGGAGCGACTTGTAGACCGTCTTTTACGCCATATACTTCTTTGTATGCTTTCAGGCCGTAACCAACCGCGAAGCGATCTGAGTGCCAGTAAATGCCGTTGAACATTGCACCACCGTTTGACGCGGTAGTACCAAATTTGTTACCAGCATCATCATCCATACCGAATTGGTAATCAATGTAACCTTGGTAAGAAATGAATGAACCATTGTCGAAGAAGTAGAATGGTTTGAACCAGTTAGTCGAGATTTGGAAACCGTTCCAACCTTTGTTGTTGCCATCGTAAGTGCTGTACAGGTTTAGGCCGATTTTACCTAACCAAGGAACCATTACATCAGAACCTAAACCGATTTTCTGGTTGTTTACACCACCGTTGTTACCGCCCCATTCCATTAGAGATGCAATGTATAGCTCTTGAACTGGACCGAAAGATAGGTCTTTACCAGTTACGGCATCTAGAGACATACGTGGTGCAAATTTCATGAACATCTTGTCAGGAGCGCCATTCTCAATTGACTTATCTTGGTTATCTTTAGTCGCTAGGTTAAATACGTCTACGTAACCGTATAGGTCGAAAATACCAGAGCGACCGCCAAATTCCATTTCTAGGTAATCGTGAGCGTTGTCGTCAGCGCCTTTAACTCGTGGCATTTCATCAATTGAGTACATGTAGTTGAACTGCATCCACTTGTAATCGTTTTTGTGGATATCGCCGTCAGAGTAATCTGCCGCCATAACTGGAGCTGAAGTAGCCGCTAGAAGGCTAAGAGCTAAAAGTGATTTACGCATAAGGGGACTCTCTATGTTTGTAATGATTCAGAACACGCAATCTATGCTGCGCTTTCCAATTGGCGGGAATAATAGCGATAAAAATCCCAAATGAAAGTGATAAAGGGTGCAAAATTGAACGTTTTTGGTGAGTTGTGTCACGAAATTATCTTTATTTACGGAACTTTTTGTTTGTTGCATTTGATTGCAATAAATATGTGATTTGGATCGTTTGCGTAAGCGATTTTATGACTTTTTAAGCCAGTCGATTAACCAACATAAATCGTTAGTGATCGGAGTGATAAGGGATTCGTATGTATCCGTGAATCAAAGAGGACGTTTGAATGAAAGAAGTCATGTTATTCCCACTCACTTCAGTTGTACTCCCTGAAGGTAAAATGAATCTGCGCATTTTTGAGCCACGATATAAGCGAATGGTAAAGGAATGCAGCCTACAAAATGTGGGCTTTGGAGTTTGCCTAGTAGGAAGTGAAGGTGACCCTAAAGACGTGGGTAACGTTTCATCTATCGGAACTTTGGTCAGGATCGTTGATTTTGAAACACTCAGTGATGGCCTTCTTGGTATTACAGTTGCTGGTGAGCAACGCTTTGTTGTCAAACGCGTCCGTGCAGATGCGGATGGCTTACGTCATGCAGAGGTTGAATGGTTAGACAATTGGCAACATCTAGACAACTCACCAGATTTCTTCTTTTTAAGCCAGCAGTTATCCCATGTTTATGAAGAGTTTCCTCAACTTGGAAGCCTCTACCAGCATCGTTTTTACGATGACTCTGCTTGGGTTACTCAGCGTTGGCTTGAGTTACTACCCCTAGACTGCAATCTGTTCGAACAGCTAGTCGGCGCAGAGGACTGTATTCCTGCGTTGCAATTTCTGACAGAAGCCATAGAAGCCCCGACTAACAAAGAGGCAAGGATATGAAAGGATTTAATAAAGCTGCGCTAACTATTGTTGCGACATTAGGACTGGCGGCGTGTGGCTCCGACAGTGACACTATCGAGTATTCCAATTTACAAGCAGTGCACGCTTCTTCTGATGCGCCGCTTGCAAATGTGTGGATCAACGATAAACCATCATTAACGAATGTTGATTATGGTGTGGGATCTGGCTACGTTAAATTGCGAGAGGGGATGAATTCGATTCAGGTCGATGTACAGCTCCCAGGTAATGAAACCGCGACCGTAGTACCTAAAACAGAACTAGATCTTGATTCCGACCTCAATTATAACGTGTTCGTTGTTGGCGATGCCGATGGTTCGCCAAACCCAGTTGAGCCTTTAGTTGTGACTCGCAGCGCCGATTCAATGGCTGATGCCAATAGTCTAGATGTTCAAGTTGTTCATGCAGCTTCAGGCGTTCCTGCTGTTGATCTTTATGTCACTGAGCCAGGTGTTGCTCTTGCTAGCGCGACTCCAATAACTAACCTTGCTTACAAAGCTTCTACCGACGTATTGAACATCCCAGCTGGTGAGTATCAAGTTCGACTTGCCGTAGGAGACAGCGTTGCTTTTGACTCGGGCAAAGTATCTCTTGCGGCTAACTCCAACTTGACGATTGCCGCTATCGGCACAGGAGATTCGAATAGCACGTCACCTGTCAAACTCTTGGTGTTGGACGGTTCGGGCTCTTCTATAATTGAAGATATGGGCAGCCAAGCTGAAGTAAGAGTCGGACACCTTGTCGATGGAGCGCCAGTCGTCGATGTCAACGTTAACGGGGCGGCCTTCGCTCCTCTTGCCGACTTAGCGTTCAAAGAGATTCGTGGTTATTTGGATCTTGCTGCTGGCGATTACGATATTGACGTTTACGTGGATGGCACAACAACCAATCCGATAATAGATGTTGACGGGTTAATGGTTGCAGGTGGAATGGATTACAGTGTTTATGCAGTCGGTGTTGTCAGCCCAGCGATTGATATCGAAGCTCTGGTTGTTGAAGATATGAGACGCGCTGTGGCGACTAGCGCGACATTGAATGTGACACACGCGGCGGCTAATCCTATAGCGGAAATGGTGGATATCTACCTCACTACGAGTGCAGGAATAGATGGAAGTGATCCAACTATTGCTAATTTTGCGTATAAAAATAGCGTACAAGGATTATATGTCGCTGAAGGTACATATTATGTAACGGTAACAGTGGCTGGTAACCCAAGTATTGTTGCGGTTGACTCAGCACCAGTCAATGTAATGAACGGTGTTGTGTACCAAGTCGTTGCCATTGATGATGGGAACAACGGTGGTTTCAACTTGTTGGTCGATGACGTGACCGATTAGGACGAATGGGAGGAGGAGACTCCTCCCACAAATTAAGGCCGATTATGATGAGTGATAGCCCGAAAAAACTGGGGCGCAGTGATTGGAACGATTACATGGATAAAGTGAAGGATCGAGACAAAGATGCGTTCGCTTTTGTATTCCGTTTTTACGCACCCAAGCTGAAGCAATTCGCTTACAAACATGTTGGTAATGAGCAAGTTGCTATGGAGATGGTGCAAGAGACCATGGCGACAGTTTGGCAGAAAGCGCACCTCTATGATGGTGAAAAGAGCGCGTTATCGACTTGGATATATACCATAATCCGAAACCTTTGTTTTGATCTGCTGAGAAAACAGAAAGGTAAGGAATTACACATTCATTCTGATGACATTTGGCCGTCAGAGTATTATCCACCTGATCTTGTTGATCACTATTCACCAGAACAAGATATGTTGAAAGAACAGGTGGTTAAGTTTTTAGATATATTACCGAAAAACCAGAGAGATGTTTTACAAGCGGTATATCTTGAAGAGTTACCTCATCAACAGGTCGCGGAATTATTTGATATACCCCTCGGTACCGTAAAATCCAGGCTGAGGCTTGCAGTAGAAAAGCTAAGGCATTCAATGCATACGGAGCAACTATGAACAAACACCCAGATAACAGCTTGTTAGAAGCATACGCTTCGGGAAGCATTGATGCAGTTTCTGGTCTTGTGGTCGCAACCCATTTAGAAACATGCACCAAGTGCCGAGCTTATGTGAACCAAGTCGAAGCAAGTCAAGCGAACATCGTAAGTGACATACCTTCTGAGTATGTTTCTGAATTTGACGACATGTTTAATGACATCATCAATGCGGAGCCAGCGACTGATAACATCGTGATCCGTGACTCTGCTGCTGTTAATGTGGCAGGAAAAAGTTTCGCTCTTCCTAAAACTCTAGCGCGTTTCTCTGACCTTGTAGGGTCATGGAGAAGTTACGGAGGCAAGGTTTTCAGTGCTCAGATTGACCTAGGGGAAGACGCTCGTGTCAGCTTAATGTACATCGGGGAAGATGTGCAAATTCCTCAACATACGCACAAAGGCCTGGAGTCTACATTGATCCTACATGGTGGATTTAGTGACGAGGATGGCCAATATGAAGAAGGCGATTTGATGATTAGAGACGCATCAGTGAAGCACAGCCCTTACACTAAGACCGGAGAAGACTGCTTGTGTTTAACCGTATTGACTGAGCCGATGATCTTTACTCAAGGCGTGGCACGTATATTTAATATGTTTGGTAAAGGGTTATACCCATAGACCTCTTATCTTATATCTCGCAAAACAAAAACCACCGAATTCGGTGGTTTTTTATATGTTTCGTTAATGTTTGTGACGTGCTTTTTCCAATAGAGCATCAAAGTAATGTCGTAGCGAGTACAACATAATCAAGCTTGGCACGACCATGACAGCGGTAAGCACGAAGAATGTGCTCCAATCATTAAGATAATCCACTAGCTCGCCACTGAAAGAAGCAAGAGTCGTCCGTCCGAAGTTTCCTAGAGAGGCAAGCAACGCATACTGAGTTGCCGAAAATGCTTGCCCGGTTAGAATCGTCAAAAATGAAACAAAAGCGACAGTTGAGAAAGCAGTCGTAAAGTTATCGACAATAATCGTGGCTAAGTACAAGTGCTCGTTTGGGCCTACCGAAGCAATCCAAGCAAACATCAAGTTACTGGCAGACATAGCAATACCGCCGATCATTAATCCACGTACAATACCAAACCTAACGTTGAACATGCTTCCGACAAAAGTAAAGAAGATGGTGGCTCCCCAACCGATTAGTTTGGAGTAATAGCCAATCTGTTCATTGCTAAAACCAATATCTTTATAGAACGCGATCGACATCCTGCCCAAAAACGCTTCGCCAATTTTAAATAGGAAAACGAACAGCAACAGAGTAATCGCGACACGGACGCCATTGCGATTAAAGAAATCAAGGAAAGGTTCTACAACAGTCACGGTAAACCAAGCTACGACTTTTGAACCAACCACTTCTTTGTGGCGTTGTTCAGCGGCAGACTGAAGTTGTTCGCGTTGAGTCTTCGGTTCTCCGACTAAAATCGTAAAGACCATTAGAATGCCGACTATCACCGCCATCCCGTAATACACGCCATTCCAACCGACGCTATCAGCATTAACAAACGCTAAATAACCCGGTAGTGAATAACCTGTCCACCAGCCAATGACCGCCATTGCAGAAGCTTGTGGCAGCTTAGATTCTTCTGATTTTGGGAAAGTATCAATACGAAAAGCATCAATTGCGATGTCTTGTGTCGCTGAAGCCGTTGCAATACACAAGGCGAGTAGTGACGCAAACACCAAGTTTTCCGCTGGATTTACGCCGGCAATAAATAGGGTAGCGACGAGTACGATACTTTGACAAAAGAAAATCCAGCTACGTCTTTGCCCCAGTAGTCTAAAGAGGACTGGCAGCTTCACGCGGTCAACCAGAGGTGCCCACAGAAAGTTGATCGCATAGACCGCAAAAACGCTACCAAAATAGCCAATTGCGGAGAGGGTCAAGCCGGCATCTTTTAGCCAACCTGACATGTTTGAGCCGATAAGAACCCACGGAAAGCCGCTAGAGCAGCCCAGCATGAAAACCCACATGAGTCGTTTATCGAGGTAACTTTTTACCGTTTCCAACCAAGTGATGGAAGGTAATGAAGACATAAATCAATCCAATAAAATGAAGCCGTTGAAAGAGAAAGCCCTTCGATTATTCAAAGGGCTTATCGTTTTGGCTATTTAAGTAGTGTAGCTTTGGTGATGACGATTTGCGTCTCTGGTACATCACGCATTCGGCCTACCGTCGTGGTCGGCTGCTGAGCCATTTTCTGGATAACGTCGAACCCCTCAGTAACCTCACCAAATACAGCATAACCTGGTGGTCGAGCGCCATAGTTGAGAAAGTCATTGTCGACTAAGTTGACGAAAAACTGACGAGTTGCAGAGTTTGGTGCATTGGTTCGTGCCATGGCGATGGTAGCACGGTTATTGTTTAGACCATTATTTCCTTCGTTTTTGATTGGCGCGTATGTTTTCACCATCTGCATATCTTGGTTAAAGCCGCCACCTTGTGCCATGAAGCCTGGGATAATACGATGAAAAATAGTACCTTCGTAGCTCCCATCTTCTACATATTTCAGAAAATTAGCGACAGTGATAGGTGCTTTCTCTTCGTTTAACTCAACCGTAAATGAGCCAAGTGTCGTTTCAAACGCTACTTTTGGTCCAGCCCAAACGCTGCAGCTGAGTAATGCTAAAGACAGAATCGCTTTGCGTAACATTAGAAACGCTCCTGCATGTATTGACGAAGCTCAGGGTCATTGGCAATCTCTTTAAGCGTCAATGTCACCACATCATTCAATGTCTCTTCAATATCGGCATCAGAAGCACTCAATGTGCCAGATCGCTTTGCTGTACCTGTATAAGTTTTGACTAGCTTGCCCTCAGGTGTCTCTGCTGTGATTTCCAGCACAACTTTAGCATCCATCTCATTTTCCATCACCGAATGCTTCACGTTGACCAACGCTTCTTGAACGCTCAATTCAATCGCGTTGTTGCTGTTTAGATCCGCATGGAAACCTTGAGATGAGAATTGCTTCTCTAATGCTTCTTCTAACGCAATACGTAAATTCTGTTTAGCATGAAGAGGAAGAATGTTCGAACGGCCGTTATCCACCAACGCCACGTACTGCGCTGCACGTACATCTTTGCTGGTCAAACTGTAAGTCTTGCCTTGAACAATTGGATTGGTGCTCAATGTGCTTTCTGGCATCAGGTTCAGCTGAGGTTGTTGAGGGGCTGAACACGCAGCAAGCAACGCAACCGAAGCCGCAAGTACCAATTTTCTCATTTTATTATTCCTTTTAACTATTTTGCTAAAGCTTATTTTGCGCTTAATTTAGCAGGATTTTTTGTAGCCTGTAAAATCACAAACTTATTGTTGGAAGCGATAAGTTTCACATTTTTATCGCCAAACAGACGTTTGAGTTTTGCGTCGTACCCGAGGTGACGATTTCCGATAACCAGTAAACGGCCATTTTCACTTAATACTTGTTTAGCATCGCAGAACATTTGCCAAGCAATATGATCGGTGATTGCCTGTTGTTGATGAAACGGTGGATTACACATAACCATAGAGCTGCTGCTGTGTTTAAAACCGTCCAAGCAATTGTTCGCTATGCACTGTATGTCTCTATTTTCACCAAGGTTGTCGCGTAGGTTCTGTTTTGCTGATTCAAGCGCCATAAAACTTTCATCAACACATGTTAGCCGAGCATTTGGATTCAACTGACCAAATTTAACAGACAGAACACCATTGCCGCAGCCAAGATCGATGACATTGTCTATCGAAGGGTCTTGAGGCAGGTGCTGCAGCATAAAGCGTGCACCTAAATCTAAACTTTCTCCTGAATAGACATTTGGCATGTTCTTGAGTTCGATATCTTCGCCATCAACGCGCCAAGTCGTGAAAGGCATTACTTCAATCGGAGGCTCAACTGTTGCTTGAGAAAACACCAATCTGTGCTTTTTCCAGGCCAAAGATGTTTTTGTTTCGCCTAAGTATTTTTCAAACAGTTTTAGCGTCGAAGTATGAATGTCTTTCGCTTTATTGACTGCAATGACGGGGCAGGAAGCCGGTAGCGCCTTTCTTAATTGGCTTAGTATCCACACTAGATGGCGGTTACTTTTGGGCAGTTGCAGCAAGACGAGATCAATATTGGCAGGAACGAGGTCCATCGTGGTGGCAAACGCTACTTTATTGCACTGGTTTTGCTCGAGATTTTGCTGTGCACCTTTATGTGAGATGAATGAATCACTCATTAGCGTTACATGGTGCTTTTCCGAAAACCAGCAGGAGAGGGCACCAAAGCTGTCATTAATCACGAGGATGTTTTGATTGTCTGGCAAAGCAAGCTCTTCAACATGATTAATAAGATACTCATCACCGGCATCCCACGCTTGTAGCGTTTCGTTACTACGTTTTGGGAAACGATGAAGTGTTAAGCTTCGCTCGTGAAGGTTCAGTTCGGTTTTCATAGCTAAATGTAAGTTGATTTAGAAATTAAGTGTTATTGTCGCAAATGATGACGTGTCGAGATACAAAAAGCTGTCAAATTTTACGAGTTCAGTGATGGCTGCTCTCTAGGCATGTTCATGGAGTCGAGCGCCTTGAGACAATATGTCTACAAAGTGCGTCAATAATGAGAGTGACGTTTGAGTGATGCATGTCTGCTTTACTTAGGTATATACTTATGGAATTCGCATCAATGAGGAACGAATATGATCCAAGAAATCATAGAGAAGAAACTACACAGTGAGCTGCAACCCAGCTATCTCAAAGTCATTAATGAGAGCTACATGCATAATGTGCCACCAGGCTCAGAGAGTCATTTCAAAGTGATTGTTGTGAGTGATTCGTTCGCGGGACAGCGTTTGATTGGGCGCCATCGTCAAGTTCATCAAATTTTGGCAGATGAACTGGATAACCACATTCATGCATTAGCTATTCATACATACACTGATGAAGAGTGGAAGCGTGAACAAGATGGCGCCCCTGATAGCCCGATGTGTATGGGTGGCGGTCACTAAAAACGCAAGATATAAAGGTGCAGAGAAAGGTGGCTTAAGGCCATCTTTTTTCGTTTTACATTCTTTAGGGACGTTAACGTGGCACAAATTCTGGTTAAAAAATGTGTTAACAGTGTTTCAACAAATGAATGGAAATTGCAGAATATTTCAGGCGATGAATATCACTTTTCCATAAGATATGTATGGAATATGGCATTTGTGCGATGGGTCAAAGTTATGACTATTCTTTGACCTTTTAGACCTGATTCTACCGAAATAACCCCTCTATTCTAATGATTGATCATGGCATCAAGTTCCTAAAAAATGCTAGACTACGGCACCTGATAAATCTCGCGTATTCCTTGTGACGAGATTTTTAATAGGATGTTGCGATTTTGATGTTTAAAACAACATCAAAACCGGACACTGATGTCGTGTCTAAAAGTTACGCAATCAAAAGAATCTTTTTCCCGATAAAAGTAGTGCAAGTGCGTATGATTACAATAAAGAAGGGCTTGGATCTTCCTATCGCAGGAACTCCATCCCAGGTGATTAATGATGGTAAGACCATCAAAAAAGTCGCCTTGCTTGGCGAAGAGTACGTTGGCATGCGACCTACCATGCATGTCCGCGTTGGTGATGAAGTGAAAAAAGCGCAAGTTCTTTTTGAAGATAAAAAGAACCCAGGCGTGAAATTTACTGCACCAGCAGCCGGTAAAGTGATCGAAGTTAACCGTGGCGCTAAACGTGTCCTTCAATCTGTAGTGATTGAAGTGGCAGGTGAAGAGCAGGTGACATTTGATAAGTTCGAAGCCGCTCAACTTTCAGGTCTAGATCGTGAAGTGATCAAGACTCAGTTGGTTGACTCTGGCTTATGGACCGCTTTACGTACTCGTCCGTTTAGCAAGGTTCCTGCAATCGAGTCTTCTACTAAGGCTATTTTCGTAACTGCAATGGATACTAATCCACTAGCAGCTAAGCCTGAGTTGATCATTAATGAGCAACAAGAAGCATTCATTGCTGGTCTAGACATTCTTTCAGCCCTGACAGAAGGCAAGGTTTACGTATGTAAATCTGGCACTAGCTTGCCACGCTCTTCACAGTCTAACGTAGAAGAACACGTCTTCGATGGCCCTCACCCAGCAGGTCTTGCTGGCACCCACATGCATTTCCTATACCCAGTAAATGCAGAGAATGTGGCATGGAGCATCAACTACCAAGACGTTATCGCGTTCGGTCAGCTGTTCCTAACTGGTGAGCTATGCACAGATCGTGTTGTGTCTCTAGCTGGCCCAGTTGTGAATAACCCTCGTCTAGTTCGTACCGTAATGGGTGCAAGCTTAGATGACCTAACAGATAACGAGCTGATGCCTGGCGAAGTTCGTGTGATCTCTGGTTCAGTACTAACAGGTACACATGCAACTGGTCCACACGCATACCTTGGCCGTTACCATCAACAGGTTTCTGTATTACGTGAAGGCCGTGAAAAAGAACTATTTGGCTGGGCAATGCCTGGTAAGAATAAGTTCTCGGTAACTCGCTCTTTCCTTGGTCACGTATTCAAAGGTCAGTTGTTCAATATGACAACGACGACCAATGGTAGTGATCGTTCAATGGTTCCAATTGGCAACTACGAACGCGTAATGCCTCTAGATATGGAGCCTACTTTGCTGCTTCGTGATCTATGTGCCGGCGACACAGACAGTGCTCAAGCACTGGGTGCGCTTGAACTGGATGAAGAAGATCTAGCATTGTGTACCTTTGTATGTCCAGGTAAGTACGAGTACGGTACGTTACTTCGTGAATGCCTAGATACTATCGAGAAGGAAGGGTAATTTTCATGGCTCTTAAAAAGTTTCTTGAAGACATCGAGCATCATTTTGAGCCTGGTGGCAAACACGAAAAATGGTTTGCCCTGTACGAAGCTGTAGCAACAGTTTTTTACACCCCAGGTATCGTAACAAATAAAAGCTCGCACGTTCGTGATAGCGTTGACCTAAAACGTATCATGATCATGGTTTGGTTTGCGGTATTCCCAGCAATGTTCTGGGGTATGTACAACGCAGGTGGCCAAGCTATTGCAGCACTTAACCACATGTACGCTGGTGACCAACTAGCGACAGTTATCGCAGGTAACTGGCACTACTGGCTAACAGAAATGCTTGGCGGCACTATCGGTGCGGAAGCGGGTGTTGGCAGTAAGATGCTACTAGGTGCGACTTACTTCCTGCCAATCTACGCAACAGTATTTATTGTTGGTGGCTTCTGGGAAGTGTTGTTCTGTATGGTGCGTAAACACGAAGTTAACGAAGGTTTCTTTGTAACTTCTATCTTATTCGCACTTATCGTTCCACCAACGCTACCTCTATGGCAAGCGGCACTAGGTATCACATTTGGTGTTGTTGTAGCAAAAGAGATCTTCGGTGGTACAGGTCGTAACTTCCTTAACCCTGCACTTGCAGGTCGTGCATTTCTATTCTTCGCTTACCCAGCACAAATTTCGGGTGACGTAGTATGGACTGCAGCTGACGGCTTCTCTGGTGCAACTGCTCTTAGCCAATGGGCTCAAGGTGGTAACGGTGCTCTAGTTAACACAGTAACTGGCGCTCCTATCACTTGGATGGACGCGTTCATCGGTAACATCCCTGGCTCTATTGGTGAAGTATCGACTCTAGCTCTAATGATCGGTGCAGCGATGATCGTTTACATGCGAATCGCTTCATGGCGCATCATTGCGGGTGTGATGATCGGTATGATCGCAGTATCGACTCTGTTTAACGTGATCGGTTCTGACACTAATCCAATGTTTAATATGCCATGGCACTGGCACCTAGTTCTAGGTGGTTTTGCATTCGGTATGTTCTTCATGGCAACGGACCCAGTATCAGCGTCATTTACTAGCAAAGGTAAATGGTGGTACGGCATCCTGATTGGTGCAATGTGTGTGATGATCCGTGTAGTTAACCCAGCGTACCCAGAAGGTATGATGCTGGCGATTCTATTCGCGAACCTATTCGCACCTCTGTTCGACCATGTAGTGATTGAGAAGAACATCAAGCGGAGACTAGCACGCTATGGCAAGTAATAACGACAGCATTAAAAAGACGCTGGGTGTTGTTATCGGGTTGAGCCTTGTTTGTTCAATCATCGTATCAACAGCAGCAGTAGGTCTGCGTGATAAGCAAAAAGCTAACGCTGTCCTAGATAAGCAATCAAAGATCGTTGAAGTTGCAGGCATTGACGCAAACGGTAAGAAAGTACCAGAGCTATTTGCTGAGTACATCGAACCTCGTCTAGTAGACCTTGAAACAGGTAACTTTACTGAGGGTAATGCATCTACGTACGATCAACGTGAAGCATCAAAAGATGCAGAACGTTCAATCGCATTGACACCAGAAGAAGACGTAGCTGATATCCGTCGTCGCGCGAATACAGCAGTGGTGTACCTTGTAAAAGATCAAGATGAAGTCCAAAAAGTTATCCTGCCTATGCACGGTAAAGGACTATGGTCGATGATGTATGCCTTTGTAGCCGTTGAAACTGATGGTAACACTGTGTCTGCTATTACTTACTACGAGCAAGGTGAAACTCCTGGACTTGGTGGTGAAGTAGAGAACCCTTCATGGCGCGATCAATTCATTGGCAAGAAATTGTACAATGAAGATCACCAGCCAGCGATTAAGGTCGTGAAAGGCGGCGCACCGCAAGGTTCTGAGCACGGTGTTGATGGCCTATCAGGAGCGACGCTCACTAGTAATGGTGTTCAACACACATTTGACTTCTGGTTAGGTGATATGGGCTTTGGTCCTTTCCTAGCAAAAGTTCGTGACGGAGAACTTAACTAATGTCTAGTGCACAAAACGTTAAAAAGAGCATCCTAGCGCCAGTGTTGGATAACAACCCAATCGCGCTACAAGTTCTTGGTGTATGTTCTGCTCTTGCAGTAACAACTAAACTAGAAACAGCTTTTGTAATGACACTAGCGGTAACATTTGTAACTGCGTTGTCTAACTTCTCTGTTTCATTGATCCGTAACCACATTCCTAACAGTGTGCGTATCATCGTTCAGATGGCAATCATCGCATCGTTAGTAATCGTGGTAGACCAAGTGCTAAAAGCTTACCTATACGATATCTCTAAACAGCTATCTGTATTCGTTGGTCTGATTATCACTAACTGTATCGTAATGGGTCGTGCTGAAGCATTCGCAATGAAGTCTGCGCCAGTACCATCTCTTATTGACGGTATTGGTAACGGTCTAGGTTACGGCTTCGTTCTTATCACTGTAGGTTTCTTCCGTGAGCTATTTGGCTCAGGCAAACTATTTGGTCTAGAAGTTCTACCTCTAGTGAGCAACGGTGGTTGGTACCAGCCTAACGGCCTAATGCTACTAGCACCATCAGCATTCTTCCTAATCGGCTTCCTTATCTGGGTAATCCGTATTCTGAAACCAGAACAAGTAGAAGCGAAGGAGTAAGGACGTCATGGAACATTACATTAGTCTGTTAGTTAAATCGATTTTCATCGAAAACATGGCTCTGTCTTTCTTCCTAGGTATGTGTACTTTCCTTGCCGTATCTAAGAAGGTTAAGACCTCTTTCGGCCTAGGTGTTGCAGTTGTGGTAGTTCTGACTATCGCTGTTCCTGTGAACAACCTGGTATACAACCTAGTTCTGAGAGAGAACGCGTTAGTTGAGGGCGTGGACCTTAGCTTCCTAAACTTCATCACCTTTATCGGTGTAATTGCAGCACTTGTACAGATTCTAGAGATGGTCCTAGACCGTTTCTTCCCACCTTTGTACAACGCGCTAGGCATCTTCCTACCGCTGATCACAGTAAACTGTGCAATCTTCGGGGGTGTATCTTTCATGGTACAACGTGACTACAACTTTGCTGAATCGATCGTTTACGGTTTCGGCTCTGGTGTGGGCTGGATGCTAGCAATCGTTGCTCTTGCAGGTATCCGTGAGAAGATGAAGTACTCTGACGTACCTCCAGGTCTACGTGGTCTTGGTATCACATTTATCACTGTAGGTCTTATGGCGTTAGGCTTTATGTCTTTCTCTGGTGTTCAACTGTAAGTCGGGTAAACCGCAACAATTAAGGAATAGTCAATGGACATTATTCTTGGTGTAGTGATGTTTACTCTGATCGTACTAGCACTAGTACTAGTGATTCTTTTCGCTAAGTCTAAGCTTGTACCAACAGGTGACATTACAATTTCTGTGAACGATGACCCTTCTCTGGCGATCGTTACACAACCAGGTGGTAAGCTACTGAGTGCTCTAGCAGGTGCTGGCGTATTCGTATCTTCTGCTTGTGGTGGCGGTGGCTCATGTGGTCAGTGTCGCGTAAAAGTTAAATCAGGTGGTGGCGACATCCTACCAACCGAGCTTGACCATATTACTAAAGGTGAAGCGCGTGAAGGTGAGCGTCTAGCGTGTCAGGTTGCAATGAAAACTGACATGGATATCGAGCTTCCTGAAGAAATCTTCGGCGTTAAGAAGTGGGAATGTACTGTTATCTCTAACGATAACAAAGCGACATTCATCAAAGAGCTTAAGCTACAAATTCCAGATGGCGAATCAGTACCTTTCCGTGCTGGTGGTTACATCCAGATTGAAGCTCCTGCTCACCACGTGAAATACGCAGACTACGATATTCCTGAGGAATACCGTGAAGACTGGGAGAAGTTCAACCTTTTCCGTTACGAGTCTAAAGTTAATGAAGAGACCATTCGTGCATACTCTATGGCTAACTACCCAGAAGAGCACGGTATCATCATGCTTAACGTTCGTATCGCAACTCCGCCGCCCAACAACCCAGACGTACCACCAGGCATCATGTCTTCGTACATCTGGTCTCTAAAAGAAGGCGACAAGTGTACTATTTCTGGTCCATTTGGTGAGTTCTTTGCGAAAGATACAGATGCAGAAATGGTATTCGTTGGTGGTGGTGCTGGTATGGCTCCAATGCGCTCACACATCTTCGACCAACTTAAGCGTCTGCACTCTAAGCGTAAGATGTCTTTCTGGTACGGCGCACGTTCTAAGCGTGAAATGTTCTACGTAGAAGACTTCGATATGCTACAAGCTGAGAATGACAACTTCGTATGGCACTGTGCACTGTCTGATCCACTTCCAGAAGATAACTGGGATGGTTACACTGGCTTTATTCACAACGTTCTTTACGAGAACTACCTACGTGATCACGAAGCGCCAGAAGACTGTGAATACTACATGTGTGGTCCACCTATGATGAACGCTGCTGTAATCGGCATGCTAAAAGATCTAGGTGTAGAGGATGAAAACATCCTACTAGATGACTTCGGTGGTTAATTCCTCCAAGTGATTGAATCTATGGCTAGCTCTCCAAGAGAGCTAGCCATTATTTTTTATAGACATAAAACTGATACTCAACAGTTGATATAGGTAATCGGATTGAAAGGATTGATCCTATTTCCCATATCAATTCAACAACATTGGGAGTTAACAAGTGAAAAAGTGGCTTGTTGCATTTGCTTCTCTATTGATTTTGGCTGGCTGTGAGCAGCCTGCCGATCAAATTCATTTAAGTGGCCCTACCATGGGGACTTCTTACAACATCAAGTATATCGAGCAAGATGGTATTCCAACGCCAAAAGCGATGCAGACAGAAATTGATCGCTTATTGGAAGAGGTTAATGACCAAATGTCGACCTATCGTGACGACTCAGAGTTAAGTCGTTTTAATCAGCATCAAACGAGCGAGCCATTTACAGTTTCGACACAAACTGCAACGGTAGTGAAAGAAGCAATTCGCCTTAACGGTCTTACTTTAGGTGCATTGGATGTGACGGTCGGCCCTCTAGTTAACCTGTGGGGGTTTGGTCCAGAAGCTCGTCCAGATGTAGTTCCAACCGATGAAGAACTCGCTGCTCGCAAAGCAAATACCGGTATTCACCACCTATCTGTTGATGGTAATACACTGTCCAAAGACCTTCCTAACTTGTACGTCGACCTATCGACGATTGCGAAAGGTTGGGGGGTTGACGTGGTTGCTGACTACCTTCAATCTGAAGGGGTACAGAACTTTATGGTCGAAGTTGGCGGTGAAATGCGTCTCAAAGGTGTCAATCGTGAAGGTGTGCCTTGGCGTATCGCAATTGAAAAACCGACCGTTGATGAACGTTCAATTCAAGAAATTATTGAACCAGGCGACATGGCAATTGCAACAAGTGGTGACTATCGTAATTACTTTGAGAGTAATGGTGTGAGATACTCTCATATTATTAATCCACGAACAGGCAAACCAATTCATCATAAAGTGGTGTCTGTAACGGTATTAGATAAATCGTCGATGACTGCTGATGGTCTTGCAACTGGTCTTATGGTGCTAGGTGAAGACAAAGGCATGGCAATTGCGAACGAAAATAATATTCCTGTTTTCATGATTGTGAAAACGGAAGATGGTTTTAAAGAGTTGGCTTCGGAAGCATACAAGCCATTCATGAAGAAATAACAACAGAAGTGAGCATGTTTTTATGAATACATTTCTAATTACCTTTGCTGTGTTTGTCGTGGTAATCACTGCAATGGCTGTCGGATACATTTTCCAAAAGAAAGTCGTGAAAGGTAGCTGTGGTGGCTTAGGGGCAGTTGGCATCGAAAAAGTGTGTAATTGTCCAGAACCCTGCGATGCGCGTAAAAAACGTGAAGCGCGCGAGGCTGCGCGTGCTGAGAAATTGGCGGCGTGGGAAAAAAATAGAATTGCTTAGTATTGGTTAATCGTACTAAGAAAGTGATAAAGCTCAGCGTTCTGCTGAGCTTTATTTTTAGGCAGCTAACCAAAGCTCAGATGTCCGAGAAAGAGCCCAATACCGTGTTTTGTTGTTTCTTTCTCTCATGTTACAGAGCAAGACCACACTGATAGTCATTAGGACGAAGAAATGATTTGGTTACGTCCGTTCTCTTTGGCCATGTAAAGTCGCTCATCCGCCACTTTTATTTGTTGTTCCAGCTCCCCCTCGATGTTGCTTACACCAATACTCGCGGTCACAAGAATGTTTTTGTCCAAATAAGTTATTGGCGTTTTTTCTATGCGCTGTCTCATTTGTTCTAAGCGTGTTAGAAAGCCGTCATAGTCGCCACTGGCTTGAATACAAAACTCCTCGCCACCAAGCCTAGCGACAATATCATTTGGAAAATAGATTTTTAGAATATTCGCTATCATGACTAACACTGCATCGCCGCCCTCATGTCCGTGTGTATCATTTACTTGCTTAAAGAAATCGATATCAAGCATCGCGATGTTTCTTTGAGCGTTTTCTACATGGGGTTGCTCAAACAGAAAGCGGCGGTTCCATAAGCCCGTTAGCGCATCTTGATTTGCCATTTTAAACAGTTCAGATGTTGCGTCTTTGATATCTAACAGTTGGTGAATACGGCAAAAAAATTCTTCTTGATTAAATGGCTTGTATAAAAAGTCATTGGCCCCTGCTTTTAGAAACCTAGCCGTCATGGTCTTAGAGTTACTACCCGACAAGCCGAGAATGGCTAATTGATTTTTATCCCACTTCCGACGTAATTCACGCACCATAGTAATGCCATCTTTAACGGGCATATCATGGTCGGTTAAAACGAGAGTGATATCTGGATTTTGCTCGACAAGCTCTAGGGCTTTTTGCCCATTGTCAGCTTCCAACGTCTGAATATATTGATGCTCCAAAAGTTGGGCAATGTGTCTTCTTACGGTGTGTGAATCATCAACGACTAAACATTTGTGTTGTTGATTGTTGGTTAGTCGCTTGAGGAGTGGTAATAGATAGGAAACGGACGCCATGCTGTCTTTCAAAATATAGTCGAGGACACCTTTTGCGAGCATCTTTTCGCGAGTGTCTTCTTGAAATCGAGCCGTTAAAACAATGACACGATGACCATGTTCCAAAACGAGGTCAATAATCTCGCCATCTTGAGCATCCGGTAAACAATAGTCTAAAACCGCACAGAAGAGGTCCTGTGCTGAAGATAACAAGTTCTTTGCCTCCGCGTAGCTTTCTGCTGCGATGACCTCATAACCAGCTTGGCTTATTGTTTGGCAAAGAAAGTTTTTAAACGCACGACTATCTTCAACAACCAGAATCTTATTACTCAAGCGCAGTCCCCAAAATTAATTGTTTAAAATCAATGATAACTAAAATTAAACTTATCGCCATAAAAAAACACATGTCAACCAAAAGTAGAACAACTACTCAAATGTTTGACACGCATCCGTTAACATCACATCATTATTCCTGTCTTAGTTATATAATTATCTTTAGCTAACGTAGGGAGAAAGTAGTATGGAAATGCATCAACATGGTATGGCTGAGCTATTTCAACAACTGGGCCTCGGTAGCTCTCCTCAAGAAATGAAAGATTTTATTAATCAACATCGACACAAAAGAGATTCTGCGCCTTTACATGAAGCTAGCTTTTGGACGATGTCACAGGCGAACTTTCTAAAACAAGCCATCGAAGAAGATGCAGATTGGGCCGAATTGGTCGATCAATTGGACGTAATGCTTCGAGATTGACGTTCGCTTAAACACGCCCATTCCTCTTCAGGTAGATTTGATTTATACTGTTTTTTTGAACAGTACTTTGATGGCTATGTCAGATCGAATTAGAAAAATTATTCATGTCGATATGGATTGTTTTTATGCTGCCGTAGAGATGAGAGATAACCCCAGTTACCGTGGCATTGCACTCGCTGTTGGCGGACATGAAAAGCAGCGTGGAGTGATTAGCACCTGTAATTATGATGCGCGTAAATATGGTGTTCGCAGTGCAATGTCAACGGCGCGCGCGCTGCAACTCTGCCCTCATTTGTTGGTTGTGCCCGGTAGAATGCATGTATACAAGCAAGTCTCTCAGCAAATTCGTGCTATTTTTGAGCGTTATACGCCTATCATTGAACCTCTCTCATTGGATGAAGCATACCTCGATGTAACTGACTCGACAGCTTGCCGTGGCTCCGCAACGTTGATCGCAGAGTCAATTCGCCGTGATATCTGGAGTGAACTTGGGTTGACGGCATCGGCGGGCATTGCTCCGATTAAGTTTCTTGCTAAGGTCGCGTCAGACATGAACAAGCCCAACGGTCAGTTTGTGATTCCGCCAGAGAAAGTCCAAGAGGTTATCGATAGTCTTCCGTTAGAGAATATTCCTGGCGTGGGAAAAGTGAGTCTTGAGAAGCTCCACCAAGCCGGTTTTTATCGATGTGAGGACATTAAAAACAGTGACTATCGAGAGTTGTTGAGGCAGTTTGGTCGTCAGGGTGCCTCCTTATGGCAGCGAAGCCATGGAATTGATAATCGAGAAGTCGTTGTTGAGCGCGAGAGAAAGTCCGTCGGTGTGGAAAGGACATTCAGCCAGAACATCGCAACCTATGGTGAATGTTGGCAAGTGATTGAGGAGAAACTTTATCCTGAACTCGAGAAACGTTTAGAGCGTGCAAGCCCAGATAAGTCGATTATTAAACAAGGTATTAAAGTCAAATTTGCCGATTTTCAACTGACAACAATTGAGCACATCCATCCGCAATTAGAGCTTGAGGACTTCAAGATCTTGCTAAGAGATATTCTTAAACGCCAAAATGGACGGGAAATTCGCCTTTTAGGCTTGAACGTGATGCTCAAGCCCGAAGACCAAGCGCGTCAATTGAGCTTTTTTTAGGCCCTTACCGTTTCTACCTGCGTTAATACCTGCTCAAAACTTACGTTTGCCATTGCACCATAACCTGCTAGCTTTGAGGCTTTTAGCTGGCTAATCAAAGGAGTGCTGATTCCGCACAAGAAGCGAGCAACGGCATCATTACTGATGGCCGATGGGGAAAGCTGAATAAACTCCTGCGCCCATATCGATACTTGAGATTGTTCAATATCTTCAGGTTCTGGTGCTGTGAATGTGGCGACGTGACCACGACACACGGAGCAGTGACCACATTGCTTTGGTGCATCGTGATCCGCAAAGTAGTTCGCCAATTGTGAGCTCAAACAGTGCTCGGACTGGAACAAGTGCAGCATGGTGTGGATTCTTTCGATATCTTTGCTTTCTTTGGATTGGAACAGTTCAGACAGTTGTTGGATTAAAACATCCGAGCTCTGTTTGGTTGGCATAACTGAGTACACGTCCGTCAGTTGTTTGCTCTCTAGTTCTATCCAGCCGTTCTGGTGAAAATAGTCGAGCGCTGCGACAACTCGGCTGCGTTCCGATTGATAGTTCATCCATAGCGCTTCTAGATCAACTTGGCACCACACTTTGGCTTTTTGTGAGCAGGAAAAAATAGCCTCCACAAATTGACGTCGCTCGCCTTGAAATTGATTCACAATAAATTGCTGATCGTGCAAAAACTTAAACCGATATTCCGCAAAGTAACTGTACTTTGCTTCAATGACGTTATGTAGCTCCAAATAAACCAACAAGGTTTTGAGTGGCAATTGGCGGATATTACTTTCACGCGACAAACGCAGTGGCACTACCTCCCATTGTGGAGCATGTTCTTTCGCTTGCTCGACCACATAGTTAATTGACGTAAATTCTGGTGTGTCACCATAGACAAAATTCTCCAACACCGTTAAGCCGGACGTATTGCCTAGCAGAATGCACTCAGAGCGTTGCCCGTCCCTGCCTGCACGTCCAATCTCTTGTGCGTAGTTCTCGATTGATTTGGGTAAGTCGAAGTGAATGACGCGTCGAATATCAGATTTATCGACCCCCATACCAAATGCAATCGTTGCAACAATACAGTCAATTTGGCCATCCATGAACTGCTGTTGGATTTGTTCACGAACGTCGCTTTTCATGCCAGCGTGGTATGCGTGAGCGTTAATGCCAATATGGATTAATGACTTTGCTACTCGTTCTGCTGTTTGCTGCTGCGTCACGTATACGATGGTCGGAAGCTTAGGTGAAGAGGCGATGATCTCACTGAGCTGTTCTTGTTTCTTTGTTTCCTCACACGGGATCACCGAGATATCCAGATTAGAGCGGTAGAAGCCTGTAACGGTAATATGTTCACTGGCAATATCGAACTTTTTTTGCATGTCTTCAATAACTGCAGGCGTTGCCGTTGCGGTGAGAAGTAAAGACTGTGGGATGTTCAGTTCACGTTGATATTGCGGTAGTTTGAGATAATCTGGACGAAAGTTATGCCCCCATTCGGAAATACAGTGCGCTTCATCAATGACCATCAAAGAAATCGGTACTTGGCGAATGAATTCACGAAAACGCTCATTTTTTAGTCGCTCAACAGAAATCATCAAGATTTTGATTTGTCCATTCTTCACGCCAGCCATGACCTGTTGTGCTTCTTCTCTACTTTGACTGCTATCGATAGAAGCGGCCGCGATTCCTTTACTTTGTAAAAAGCTCAGTTGATCCTTCATTAACGCCAACAACGGAGAGATCACCAACGTAAGGTTGGGTAATATGGTTGCAGGTAGTTGATAACAGAGTGACTTCCCCGAGCCTGTAGGAAAGATTGCCGCAGCAGAGTAACCATTCATAACGGCTTCAATAACGGGTTGCTGACCTTGGCGTAATGAGTCAAAACCAAATACAGATTGAAGTGTTTGATGCAGCGAGTCACTTTGCATAATAGGGAAACCTTTCTTTGATGGTAAACTTGGCTACATTAACACACCCCGAATACTAAACGCGCGTCCTAAAAGTATGAACAAAGCTGACTTAGTCCAAATTATCATCCAACATCTGGAAGAAAAACTTCAAGTTGCCCATTCATCGGCTCAGCGAGCTATCGATGCCGCCACAGATGAAGAAACTGTTCCCGAGCACAAGTACGATACATTGGCACTTGAAGCCGCGTATCTTGCTCATGGACAAGCTATGCGAATTCAAGATAGTGAAGAGGAGTTGCGTCAATATCGTTCTTTAGTGACTCGTAACTTTAAGAATGCGCCTGTTGGTGTTGGTGCTTACGTTGTTCTCGCAGATGAGAATTTGATCGAAAAGCACTTCTTTGTAGGCCCTTGCTCTGGTGGTTTGACTGTTCAATATCAGACTCTGGAAGTCTTTGTCTTAACAGCCAAATCTCCTCTGGGTCGAGCGTTGTTCGGGAAAGAAGAGGGTGATGAGGTTGACGTGAAAATAGGAGATAAAACAACTTGTTACGAAGTCGTGACGAT
This sequence comes from Vibrio sp. 1562, assembly GCF_033340155.1. Classification (NCBI taxonomy): domain Bacteria; kingdom Pseudomonadati; phylum Pseudomonadota; class Gammaproteobacteria; order Vibrionales; family Vibrionaceae; genus Vibrio; species Vibrio sp. 1562. Next base: position 124,625 of record NZ_JAWOVY010000009.1, on the reverse strand, counting down.
TTGCTGACATCTCATGTATCACTCAGTGTTATGTTTAACACGAGTAATGTTAAATAAAAGAGAATGACATGAAAAAGCTTTTTACACTCTCATTGCTGATGGTCAGTGCTACTGGTTATGCAGCGCAGTGTCGTGTGGACATCAATAATGAAGTCCGTATGGATGGGCAAAGCTTGGAAATTCGCCAAACGACAGGTGATAAAGCTGTCGTGGATGAGGATAACAACCTCTTCATCAAAGGTGAGCTAATTGAACTCAATGCCGACCAAAAAGCGGCAATTGAAGACTATCGCGAAAAAATGAACGCGTATATTCCACAAGCAAAGCAATTGGCGAGTGATGGTTTAGCGCTTGCGAATGATATTATTGATGATGTTGCGGAAAGCCTCGATGCACCTGGTGCGTTTGATAATGTAAAAGTCGCAGTAAAGGACTTTTTCGCTGATGTTGAATCACGTTACTACAAAGATGGTGATTTCATCCTGCCTGCGGAGAGTTTTGAGTCTATGACACAAGGGTGGACTGAAGACTTTGCAAAAGCACAAGAGATCTTCAATAAAGAGTTTTTAGCCAGTTCGTTGGATGCTTTATCGAAAAAAATGAAGGAAGAGGGAGGGATAAACCTCACTGCATTATCAGAGAGTATGGCTGAACTCAGCGCGAAAGTAGAAGAGCGTTTAGCCGAGCATTCGAAAGAGGTAGAACAACAAGCAGAAGACTTGTGCGATTCGCTGGATGACATGGCAGGGCAAGAAAACGATCTGTTGAAGAAAATCCCTGAGCTAAAAGATTACCGAGTATTTACGATTTAATTACTCATTAAAAAGCAAAAACTCGATGAGATAAAGAAAGAGAGCACTATTGTGCTCTCTTTGCGTTTTACTCGCTTATTCTTTGATAGCTTATTGCGCATTCATCTCGGTGAGTTTATCGCCGACAGGTTTTGAGAAGTTAAAGCCATCATGCTGATCCCAGTTGATAGACCATGTCATTACTCCTGCATAATTCGGGTAATGGTACGCTGGTTTAACGGTGCCACATGAAGTGCCTTTGGTTAAACAATCTAGTGCGTTGATAATATTCTGTGTTGGAGCCTGCCCTGAATTTGCCGAGCTAGGACCTGAAGGTAAACCGATTGCGACTTGATCATCGCGCAATGGTGCAAATTGAGTGCCGTCGGCCAACTCAAAACCTTCGATAAGCATTTTAGATTGCGCTACCATCATATCCACAGAGCCTTCTGGTGCACTGCCTGGCAGGTATGGGTTTGGCAAACCGCCGTTGTTATATAACTGGACGTGAAGCAAGTCGAGCGTGCTGCGTGTCTCGTTTATCACAGGAATGTAAGCTCCCCAAATACCGCTGTAAGCTACATAGCCGCCTTGAACATAAGGGTGCTCAGGCGCCATGGTTAGGTACATATCGCCACCCATGTTTTGCTCTATTTGAAGCAAAGCACGACCAAGGCGAGCTTGAATTTGCGAGCCATGAACTAAGTTAGAACCACTCTCTAAATCCACATCTAGACCATCAAAGCCCCAATCAGCGATAAGACCTGTTAGGCTAGAGACAAAGTTTGCTTCATCTTGGTCGGTATTCAGCGTAATCGTGCCTTCTGCGCCGCCAAGAGAGAGAACAAACTTCTTACCTTTAGCTTGAAGCGCTGCCATGTCCTGCTTGAATTGTGTTGGATCGAGTGCTGGACAATCGCTGTAAATATCGCCTGAATATAGATTAAAGTGCACAGTGCCATCACTGTTGCGATCATTTTCAGCAAAGGCAATATCAATCACATCCCAAGCATCTGCCATATCTGCTAGACGAATTGGACAGCCCGCACCATTTACAAAATTGTGCCAGTAACCGATGAGTTTATGGCGTTTCTCTACTTGCTCAACCACCGTTATTGCTGCGGCGTCAGACAATGCATTGCTTCCTGACAAATCCACAGCTTGGGCGCTAACTGTAAAGTTACCAAGTGCAGTTGGTGTCCAGTTGGCTGTGTAAGGTGCCGTGGTATCGGTTGCAACAATAGAGCCGTTGATCATGAAATCAACGTGTTTAATGCCTGAAGTTAAAGACGTTGCATCGGCGCTTAATGCGAGGCTTTTGCCTAATCCGGTGGTCTGACCGCTGCTTGGTGAAGTCAGAGAGACGACCAAATCTTTATCGCTGACTTCCACACCAACCAGGGACTCTGACGTGTTGTTATCATTATCGGTTGCGACGGCTTTAAGCTGGTTAGCGCCAATAAGTGTGGCGTTCCAAGTAACGGAATATGGCGCTTGAGTGGTGACCCCTAAGCTGGTGTTGTTCGCAAAAAACTCAACTTGCGTGACTGTGCCATCAGCATCGCTTGCGTTTGCCGTGATTTCGTTATTGCTGCCAGCGAGCACGACTTGTCCATCCGTTGGTGCCGCAATGGTAACTTGCGGTGGTGTCGAACAAGCACCTAGGCCACTCCAAGCATCTTGCCAGTATAGCCCTTCACCAGGCTCGTAAGCCCATGTCGCATCCGAGGAGCACCAACCAGCAACATCACAACGATATTTTTGGTTGAAGTGAGAAACCAGGTCGCCAGCTTGATAACTTGTGCCTGCCACATAAGGTACTGCATCTGGACATCCGCCCGTTCCGGTTTCTGAATTACTAATAACCAGCGCTACTTCTTGGCTCATCGTTGCGAGGTTTGTATCATCAGTCGCTTGTGCTTTGAACGAGTATGTACCTGGACTAGCGGTCCATTGATATTCGTAAGGTGCGCTAGTATCAATGGCGACAGATTGATTGTTTACGAAGAACTCAACTTGTGTGACCACACCATCAATATCGTCAGCTTGAGCGGCTACGGTTAGGTTATCGCCTACATTAAGCACTTCTGTGCCTACTGGGCTTGTCAATGAAATGCTTGGTGGCGGTAATTCGACTTGTGGTTGAACTTGGATAGAAATCGTCGTGGTGCTAACAGCTCCCTCATTATCTGTCGCAATTGCGGTCAATTGCGAGATCCCTTCAATAGCTGTCCAAGAAGCTTCGAATGGTGCTTGAGTTACCACAGCAACGGTTTGGTTGCCTGCAACAAACTCAATTTGTGTGATTTGGCCATCTTCGTCAGCTGCGTTGGCTAACAAAGTGATCGCACTGCCTTCGGGAATTTGTGCGTTGTTTATTGGAGAGGAGAACGACACCGTTGGTGATAAATTGTTGCTTCCACCATCACATTGCCCTAACGCTTTCCATGCTTCCCAAGATCCTGAGTTGGTCACGGGATCATTGCCTTGCGTCCAATATGCAGCCTCATAAGCGGCTCCTTGCGTTTTTACTAAAGCGCCCGATGTATAAGTCGCAGTGCTGTCCCAGTCGGGTAGACTTTGACAGTTATAGGCTTGAGCTTGGTAGCTGGCGCTGAGTGCTACAACCATCGCTCCGTGAAGTAGGGTGACCTTCATTTTCCTCTCCTTGAATCATGGGTATAAATGAGAACAGAGTAATAACTAGCTGATAAATAGACATTAGGGGGAAAAAGCGAAGCACAATATTCTGCTTTTCGACACAGTATCACGAGGAACAGTTCGTCCCTTACACCAGAGCTCATTATTTTTCGGCTCACTTCACGGCAGAAGGATTGGTAAAATTCAGCCACGTAAAACGAACAACAGTCGCGAGGCTTTTGAGCGATGAATATGAGATGTACGTTAAAATTTACAAGCTGAATGACTACAAATTGTTTCAACTGTCGAGGATTTAACCGAGGTGCTCTTGTTGAATAGTGAATATTGCTATAGTGTACTAGTTAGCTAGTTCAATGATATTTTTGTGTGAGTAGTATGACACAGCAAACCTCTTCTCAGCCTCGCGAGCATTTTGGCTCTCGTCTCGGGTTCATCTTAGCTGCCGCAGGTGCCGCAGTTGGCCTTGGCAATATTTGGGGCTTCCCAACTCAAGCAGCCAGTAATGGTGGCGGTGCTTTCCTATTAGTTTATTTGGTGATGATTCTTATCGTCGCATTTCCGATGCTGGTGGTTGAAATGGCGATTGGTCGCCATGGTCAAGCCAACCCTGTAGACAGTATGCGTGCAATCACAGATAACCCTACCAGTAAAAAGCTCGGCGGCATTGTGGGTTGGATTGGTTTAAGCGTACCAAGCGCTGTCTTAGCGTTTTATTCAATTGTTGGTGGTTGGTTGATCTGCTTTTTACTGGGTGCAATCACAGATCTAATGGGGTTAGAAGCTGCAACTCATTGGCTAAAGGGCTTTAGTGTTGAACGTAACTTGTTCGGAACCATTACTTTTTATGTACTGACGATTCTCATCGTACAAGGTGGCGTAAAACAAGGTATTGAGAAGTGGTCCACACGTTTGATGCCAGCATTGTTTGTTCTGTTTGCTCTGCTATTTGCTTACATCATGACGCAAAACGGTGCGATGGAAGGTCTGAAACATTACCTAGTGCCGGATTTTGAAAAGGTATGGGACCGCAAGTTGATTCTTGCTGCAATGGGACAGGGCTTCTTCTCGCTTACGATCGGTGGCTGTTCAATGCTGATTTACGGATCTTACTTGAGTAAGAAAGAAAACCTACCAAAGATGGCGATGAACGTGACCATGGTAGATACTGCCGTTGCTTTCATTGCAGGGTTAGTGGTGATGCCAGCGATGTTTGTAGCAATGCAAAAGGGCGTTCAAATCTATGCAGAAGATGGCTCTCTCTTAAGCTCAGATACGTTAGTGTTTACGGTATTGCCACTAATGTTTGATAGTTTAGGTTTGCTTGGTCAATTATTCTCTATTGTGTTCTTCTTATTGTTGACGATTGCGGCGCTAACGTCTTCCATTTCAATGTTAGAGTGTCCAGTGGCTTTAGTGAGTGAGCGCTTCAATACTAAGCGCAGCGCAACGAGCTGGGTTTTAGGTGGTCTCATTGCTTTGTTCAGTGTGGTGATTGTTTATAATTTTGGTGCTCTATTTGGTATGGTCGCGACGGTTGCTACTCAGTATCTACAACCAACCGCTGCGCTCTTATTCTGCTTATTTGGTGGTTGGGTATGGAATCGCAACTCAAAAATCAAAGAGCTTGAGCAAGGTTGCCCGGAGTTTACGCAAGGTTGGTTTGGTAAGTTATGGCCTGCGTATGTGAAGTTTGTATGTCCAATTCTTGTGGCGACAGTCATCTGGGCTTCATTTGGCTAACCGAGACGTCTATCGAATAAAAGAAAAGGGCTTGATGGTAACTCATCAAGCCCTTTTTCATATTGGTTATTCTCGTTTCGGTTATCCGCCAAGCATGGTGTGGATTAACGGAATTGTCCTGCTTCTGGAAGAAAGTCAAAACCAGCAGAAGCCAGTTTTGTCTCCAGTGCTGTGCGCTCGATATCGAAGAAAGCCACCAGTTTGTCCAGATCACCTCCGAAGTCATCGCGTAGCTTCATATTCACAATGCTCATCAGCATGACAGGGTCCATGGATTCAAAGTTCGCTAGATTCATTACTTATCCTCAAAATCTGAAATCAGTAGGTTTGCCGCAGCAAATGCCGCTTTTTCACGCACTTCTTTAGGCAGGGACTCATCCGCTGCAACATCGTTCAGTGCTTTAACTGCACATGAAATTGCTTGGGGAATATAAGCTTGATCGCCACTACCAATCTGAGCATAAAGCTCACGAACCAGTTCACAACAGCCGTATACTTGCATGTTTTCTTTCCACTAAATGATAACTTATCTCAATATACACACAGCGGATTTGAAACTCAAAGTACAGAGTTGTTTTGGCTCAAGTTGAAGGTTTGCTTGAGCGAGATTTAATCACTGCATTTGTGCTTCTAACTGCTGAGTGACTTCTGGTGAAAGTTGAAGTTGTTTTGCTAGTTCTTGCAGATACGCTTTTTCCATAAAGTTTTGTTCATCAGCGACGATCAAAGACGCCAGGTAAATTTCTGACGCTTGTTGAGGAGAGGTCGCCTGATTAGCAATTTCAGCAGGATCAAGCGGTTTGTTTAACTCTTGCTGAACGAGGTGACGAACGTGCTCATCTGCGCCCATATCCGCGAGAGCTTGTTCAATGCGAGCCATTTCCTCTTCATCAACGTGACCATCAGCTTTTGCAGCTCCAATCATTGCTTTTAAAATTAAGACACTGTGTTTACTGTCATCGGGGTCAAAGGTTTCTTGAACACCTTGACCGGATTGCTTGGCTTGCCAGTCGTTATACACTTTGTAGGCCAAGGCTCCAAGCGCAGCTGCGCCACCGACTTTTAATGCGCTTGACCCTATTTTTTTAGTCATTTTTTTACTTTTCTTTGAGCCCATCAGCATACCGATGAGGCCTCCGCCTACAGCACCTGCTCCTAGCGTTTTTAGGCTACTTGAATTTGATGAGGATTTGATGTTGTTGGTTTGTTTGCCCAATGCATCTGCACCTTGCTTAAGTAAGTCTGATTTGAGTGCTTGGTTTAGAAGACTTTTTAAATCCATAACTGACCTCCTTTAGATGATGAAATCAGTTTAATAGCAAGAAGCTGAACCAAAGATTAACAAAGTGAATAGTTCGAAAAAGGTGGAGGGAGGATGTTGAACTGTAATAAAAAGGGCTGACCGAAGCCAACCCTTTTTAACTATTTGAAACTACTTCAAATGCGAACTCGTCTAGTGCTTACTTTAGTTGAGCTTTTACGTGCTCAACAATGTCAGTCATTGCGACTGCTGTTTTCTCACCAGTAGCACGGTTCTTGTATTCGAAGTTGCCTTCTTTCATTGAGCGGTCACCGATAATAATGGTATGCGGTACACCAATAAGCTCCATGTCAGAGAACATTACGCCTGGGCGTTCTTTACGGTCGTCAAATAGCACTTCGATGCCCATTGCTGTTAGCTCAGCGTACAATTTCTCAGCGGCTTCTTTCACTTCTTCTGACTTGTGCATGTTCATTGGAACGATCGCTACCTGGAATGGTGCGATTGCATCTGGCCAGATGATGCCGTATTTGTCGTGGTTTTGTTCAATAGCAGCCGCTACTACGCGAGTGATACCGATACCGTAACAACCCATTTCTAGGATGACGTTCTTACCATCAGGACCCAGTACACCACAGTTCATCGCTGCGGAGTAAGCGCTACCTAGTTGGAAGATATGGCCAACTTCGATACCACGCTTAAGCTGGATAATGCCCTTGCCACATGGGCTTGGGTCACCTTCCACAACGTTACGTAGGTCTTCAACTTGACCAAGCTCTACATCACGACCCCAGTTAATACCGAAGTAGTGTTTGCCATCGATGTTCGCGCCCGCACCGAAGTCGCTCATTACCGCAACGCTGCGGTCAACAATGAACGGCAGTTTAAGGCCAACAGGGCCTAGTGAACCAGGGCCTGCACCGATAAGCGCACGAATTTCTTCTTCAGATGCCATTTCCAGCGGAGCTGCAACCTGAGGAAGGTTTTCTGCTTTCACTTCGTTCAGTTCATGATCACCACGAATAATAAGCGCGATGATTGGCGCATCAACTTCGTCAGATGCTTTCACAAACAGTGTTTTCACTGTTTTTTCAATTGGTAGTTCGAACTGCTCAACCAATTCAGCGATTGTTTTCGCGTTTGGCGTATCAACCAACGTCATTTCTTGTGTTGGTGCCGCAGCCTCAGAGGCTGGAGCTAGTGCTTCTGCTTTTTCAATGTTTGCCGCGTAATCTGACTCGCTAGAAAATGCGATGATATCTTCGCCGCTTTCAGCCAGTACGTGGAACTCTTGAGAGCCGCTACCACCGATAGCACCGCTATCTGCAAGTACAGGACGGTAATCCAGACCCATGCGATCGAATGCTTTACAGTAAGCATCATGCATTGCGTCGTATGACTTTTGTAGTCCGTCTTTATCAATGTCAAAGCTGTACGCATCCATCATTGAGAATTCACGTGAACGCATTACGCCAAAACGTGGGCGTCGTTCGTCACGGAATTTAGTTTGGATTTGGTACAGGTTTAGCGGAAGCTGTTTGTAAGAGCTCACTTCATTGCGAACAAGGCTAGTGATCACTTCTTCAGCGGTTGGGCTAAGTACAAACGGACGAACATGACGGTCAGTAAAGCGAAGTAGCTCAGGACCCATCTTTTCGCTGCGGCCTGTCTCTTCCCATAGTTCAAACGGCTGAACAACGGGCATCAAAGTTTCGACTGCGCCTGCATTGTCGATTTCTTGACGAACGATGTTTTCGACTTTACGCAGTACACGTAGACCAGTAGGTAGCCAGGTGTATAAACCTGAAGCCAGCTTACGGATCATACCTGCACGTAGCATGAGCTGGTGGCTCACTACTTCTGCGTCGTTTGGAGTCTCCTTCAGAGTAGAAAGAAGATAATTACTGGTACGCATTAAATTTATCCGTTTATTTAAGTTAGATACTCAAGCTTGAATAAGCAGGAGTATGGGAGTTCCCTAAAGGGAAATTTGTTAGCCGTCTATAATATCAGCCAATTGCGTTTGTCAAAAGCTTTCAATAGCGGTAACCGTTATTAAGTTGCTTGTTGCTGTGAACTTTACGTTCAAGTCGAACAAATTTACCGCATATTCTTTGTCGTCCGGCTTGTTTTTCTTATATGCAGGGCGAGGATCTTGTGCCAGAACTTGTTCAATGACTGATCTTACATAGTCAGTATCGGATCGATTTTCTATCGTTGCTAATGCTTGAGCAGAAAAGGTGACTTGTGACTTTTCTGGTTCTTGGTCTGCGTATCCGCCTTGTGCTTCCGAAATAGAATCCGAATAGGGAATATAAGGCTTAATATCCACAATCGGTGTCCCATCCACGAGATCTACACTGCCTAAATCAAGATAGATTTGATCGCCTTGCTTAGTGACTCCTTTCACTTCAACGGCTGACATTCCGATTCCGTTTGGACGGAAAGTCGAGCGCGAGGCAAAGACACCAATTCGTTCATTGCCGCCTAATCGTGGCGGACGTACAGTTGGTTTCCAACCAGCTTCCAGATTCTGATCAAATAGAAACAACAACCAAACGTGAGAGAACTGTTCTAGCCCACGCACTGCTTCAGGGCTATTTGCTGCACCTAACAGTTTTACGCGTGCTTTAGCCTCTGGTACTAAGCGTGGTTGGCGCGGAACTGCAAACTTTTCTTTGTACGGTGTCTCAATGACGCCGATGGGTTCGATGGAATACATGATGGACATCTTTAAGAATTCATTGAGATGAAAAGTATCACAAATTTCTCTTGCTTTTCTTGTTGATAATGATCATTAATTAAAATGTTATAACATAACAATTTAATTGAAAGGAAAAGTATTATGAAACCAGGAATCCACCCTGAATATCGTCCTGTGGTGTTCCACGACACCAGTGTAGATAAGTACTTTGTCGTTGGTTCTACGTTGAAAACGGAGAGAACCATCGAATGGAAAGATGGCAAAACTTACCCTTACTTTACGTTAGATGTGTCGTCAGCTTCTCACCCGTACTACACCGGTAAACAGCGCGTTGTACAAACCGAAGGTCGCATTGCGAACTTCAACCGTCGTTTTGGTCAATTTAAGAGCGAAAAGGAATAAATCATGAAGGTAGTAAAATCATTAAAAAGTGCAAAAAGTCGTCATCCGGATTGTCAGATTGTAAAACGGAGAGGGCGTCTTTATGTCATTTGTAAAACGAACCCGAGATTCAAAGCTGTGCAAAAGTAATCAACCTGCATATATCTAACTTATGGTTTTGTTTGATTGATAATGTTGAGTTAATTATTTTACATGGATGAAATATCTACATTTTTATTCAATGTTGGTTATAAATGCCTCTGTTCGTCACAGTTTGTAACATTTAGGGCTTTTATTTGACCTTCTACTCAAGTACCCTTCGCACGCTTTTTGACATTTTTGTCACATTTGCATAGGAATAAAAACAAGGAGGGAACAGATGAGTTCATCTGATTCAATTAAACAAAACTCGCCTAAGAAGCCGCTGTTTACGCGCTTTTTGGATACTGTCGAATATTTGGGGAACTTATTACCCCACCCGATCACACTATTTGCCATTTTCTGTTTAGCCATTCTGGTGATGTCGGGTATTGCAGGATACTTCGAAGTTTCCGTAGTTGATCCTCGTCCTGAGGGTGCAAAAGGTCGTGCCGCGGATGGCATGATTCATGTCGTTAGCTTGCTTAACGCTGATGGCCTTGAACTAATCGTTACCAATCTAGTGAAAAACTTTGTCGGCTTTGCACCTTTGGGTACGGTATTGGTTGCGATGTTGGGTGTTGCTATTGCTGAATACTCAGGCTTGCTATCTGCAGCAATGCGTGGCTTAGTAATGGGTGCATCTCAACGCATGGTAACAGTGACGGTCGTTTTCGCGGGTATCATTTCAAATACGGCATCAGAGCTTGGCTATGTGGTACTTATTCCACTGGCTGCAATGCTGTTCCATTCTTTAGGTCGTCATCCACTTGCCGGTCTTGCTGCGGCGTTCGCTGGTGTATCTGGTGGTTACTCAGCAAACCTACTTATTGGTACGGTTGACCCGCTGTTGTCAGGCATTACTGAAACGGCGGCGCAAATGATTGACCCAACTTACACTGTTGGTCCAGAAGTTAACTGGTACTTCATGTTTGTGTCGACATTCTTCATTGCAATCACAGGTGCGTTTGTTACTGAAAAAATTGTTGAGCCAAAGCTTGGCAAATACAGTGAAGAAGAAGCCTCAGAAGATTTGTCGAACGACAAAATGGGTGGCTTAACAGACATTGAGAAGAAAGGCCTAAAACTAGCAGGTGTTGCTGTACTGGTTGTTTCAGCGCTGCTTGCTTGGACGGTTGTTCCAGAAGACGGCATTCTACGTTCTGATGCAGGTACAATTGCAGGTTCACCATTCCTGAAAAGTATCGTGGCATTCATCTTTGTGTTCTTTGCTATTCCAGGCTTTGTGTTTGGTAAAGTTGTTGGCACGATGAAGACGGATCGCGATGTAATTGATGCAATGGCGAAATCTATGTCTTCTATGGGCATGTACATTGTATTAGTTTTCTTTGCGGCTCAGTTCGTTGCTTTCTTTAAATGGACTAACTTCGGTCAGGTATTCGCGGTTGCTGGCGCTAGCTTCCTGCAAGAAATTGGCTTAACTGGTCCAATGTTGTTCTTTGCCTTCATCCTGATGTGTGGCTTTATCAACCTAATGATTGGTTCGGCATCGGCACAGTGGGCAGTAACGGCTCCGATTTTTGTTCCTATGTTGATGCTTGTTGGTTATGCACCGGAAACGATTCAGGCTGCTTACCGAATTGGTGACTCGACGACAAACATCATTACTCCAATGATGAGCTACTTTGGTTTGATTCTTGCCGTAGCGACTCGTTACATGAAGAACTTAGGTATCGGTACGCTGATCGCGACCATGCTACCTTACTCAATCTGCTTCATTGTAGGTTGGAGTGTGCTGTTCTACCTATGGGTATTCGTATTTGGTTTACCAGTAGGCCCTGGCGCAGCAACATACTACACACCGTAGAAAACGGTTACCTCACACAGCTCCATTATAAAAAGCCTGCGAACGTCGCAGGCTTTTTTATCGATTGAGACTGTGTACGCAGGCTTACCTGATTATAGATGTCGGTTTATAGCTGAAAACGCATCAACAAAGGGCGATAAAAGTGCTGAGTGAGCCAGCACAAGCTTTTCCAAATTATGCGTTTGTACCAAGGTAAGTGCGCAATATAAACATAGCTAAATTCAATTTCTGGCCGGGCTTTTCTGTTGCGTTTAAAAGCCGGAGCGCCTGAGCTCATATTAAAGCGACGCTGGTATATCATTGCATGGCGGATGGTATAGGCCGATATTCGACGATACAATGCGAGGCGTTGTGGCTTATTGGTATCGTAGCCAAAAATTGGGCAAGTCATATCATTATCAATTTCTACAATGCCTAACGTAGCCAGCATCTCTTCTTGATAAAACAGTCCCACTAAATGTACTAATTTGTTCTGGCTCGCCTGTTTTAAATATTGGCTTGAAAACTGGATGTTATTGAGACTGTATTTATCAAGGTAAAGCATGTCATATAACTCTTTGGCACGCTGAAACTCTTCATCAGTGGTCAGTGGCCTAAACTGCCAATCTTTATCATTAAGCAGTTTGAAGTCTTTCGTTAAATCTCGGTTGAAGCTGAACGCTTGCCAATCATCAAGTAAATACACTTGTCGTGTTACCAAGCTTTGCCATTTTGGCTGCTTCAATCGCTGAATTAAGTGTGAATGCTGACGCTGGTTGAGGGATCGAAGCACCAAGGGAAAGGTGGGGTATTGATCGAGTGCGACGCGACGCAGTTCATCGAGATTTAAGGCTGCCCATTGTTCGCTATACATATTGGTGGACAAGCACTGATTGTTGAGCGTTTGGACTTGATCCAATCCAGCCAATGATAAGATTGGTTTAGTCATATTAATAAGTAACTTACATACCCATCGAACAGCCACATTTTTGACTTTGTGAAGCTCTTCTTCGGCGTAGCCACTAAGTAGTGTCATAGGGGAGACTGCATAACAGTTGTTTGGTATTTTTGGTGTTACGGAGTAGGGAATGGCAACATCATCGATATAGTAGCAACCAAAGCTTGCTGTGCATTCATCAATGGGATTCGACTGCATAAGAGTGATAAAGGTTTGATGCCATTCTTGAGAGGAAAGTGTCATGAGTTCAATGCCTCTCCATTCCACTCAATATCAACGGTAGAAGCGTCGCTCCACTTCGTCTTGTTCTGCCTAGCTAACCGGAGTAATTCAAACATACTCCGGATTTGGCTCCCGACCGGTAAGTTATGCTGTTGCATCACATTCACTCCAGACCACCAATCTTGCCAAGTTCGAGCCTTGAACAGGGATAACCCACCTTCAGCGATGAGTGTTATTGGCCCTAAATGATGCAGTCGCAGTTTGGAAGGGGCAGTAAATGCCATATTAGGGAGCAGTTGACTGCATCTAGACGAGAGTAGGTGCAAACCACTGGTGGCTCTTGGGTTACATTCAATCACGTAGAGTTCATCTTGTGATTTGATGAAGTCAAACGACACTTGCCCATGATAAGTATGACGTTTACCAAAAGCGGCGATAAATGTATCTAGTCGTTCGCACGAGATCGGCTGAAAAGCACTGGCGGCCGAGCCGTTTACACAGTATTTCGGCACATAAGCTTGGTGTGCTTTAAGGTCACCATGTTCAAAAATGGCATAGTTACACACCGGAGTCCCATGGATTTTTTGTTGCTGAACCCAAGGGTAAAGGGGCGATATCGTGGCGGCAGAAATAGACTGAGTTGTCACATCTCTTATTACTTGCCCGCCAAACCGAGAGTAAACGGGCTTTAGAACGGTTCTCTTATTAATTTCAATCTCACTTTTATCAGCGACCAAACGAGTTTTTGGAAGTGTGATTTCTGGCAAACTTTGAAGCTGTTCAAAGACGGTCAACTTGTTGTGCAGGGCATTGAGTAGTCCCACATTGGGCAGAAAAAAATCTACTTCTGGGCATTGTTTGGCAACATGAGCCAAGTAATACACTTCTTCACAAGTGGGTATCACCATATCAATACGCATCTGAGAAATGATTTTTAGGATCTGCTGTTGATAGGTGGGAAACGCAAATCGAGGCGAAGCGGTGGGGATATAAGACTCGATGCCTCGCAAAAACGATCCTAGAGGTTTTTTTAGCGAATCGGTGAGAGTTACGTCATGTCCATGATGCATACACATGGTTGCCCACTCTAGTGCAACTGGTGATCGGGCTCCGGTGATTAAGACCCGCATATGTTCACCACACGTCGTTGTTTATTCATTGGCGTCCAAATAGGCGCAGGGCGGTAACTAAATCTGACAGGATCAAGCCGCAATTGGTCAAACAACTTTATCAAGGCTTGATGTATAACCCGATGGTGGTGAACATCCGCTTCAATTTGAATGGCTTGTGACCCTGTTTGGGTGATTCGGTAATCCACGCGACCTTTGGCAAATAGTGTTATAGCGCGGTAGATGAGATCTGGTAACACCGTCACTGGGACGTGGTTTGCGTTTAGCGTGAGGCGATCACCACATCGTCCGGCAATCGCGCCAAGAGGTTCAAATACGCCATTATCCTGTTTATTCTCAATAATATCGTCGAGCTGATAACGAATAATGGGCTGAGTTTTACGACGAAAATCGGTGATAATTGGGCTGTAATGAGTACGTTCGGTATTCAGCCAATGTTTTTCGATGTAAACAACATCTTGATTCCAGCGCATTTGTCCATGCTGATCAGTACATGCAAGAAAACCTTCGGTACATTGATAGACTTCATGGAGTTCGCTGTCGAACCGTTGAGAAATAAAGTGACGGTCACTCTCAGTTAGGACTTCTGCACCAGAAATGATCCGCTGTGGTTGAATTGCGGGTTGACCAAATTGACCGCTGAACTGGGCGCAGAGCTGAAGAGCTTGCGCACTACCAACCAAAAGCGTGGGTTGGAACTCATCCAACTCTTTTATCCATTCTTGGTAAGGTTTAGTTAAATCCGCATAAAAGAATGTGACAGGGCCTTTCGCGACGGATTTATACAGTGGGCTGTTGGCGCGCAAGGCTAGCGCAATTCGGTGCTTTTGCCATAGGTTGGGCAACAGGCGAGCCAATATATTGCCAGCCCATAGTTGCGTTTCCTGTTTGTCAGCAAGAAACAACCCGCGCATGCCTGATGTGCCCGAAGAAAGCCCAACAGTAACATCGCCAACTTTCGAAGCGGCGAAGTTGCGTGACTGTTCTGCTTCGACTGCTTGTTGCATTAGCTGTTCAGCATCTAAGCCTTTCGTATTCAACTCCGAGAGGTTCTCCATCATGGTTTGCTTATTCATGATAGGGAAATCACTAAGTGCTGCACCTTGAAGTGAGCGGTAATACGGTGAATGACAGCATACCCAATCTAGGTGTTGCGTTAAATGTTGTTGCTGCCACGCTTCGACTTGTTCCCTTGAACCGAAAGGGCGGTAGCGGGTTCGCCAGAATTCTGAGATAAGCGTTATCACTTCATCCACCTTTCTTTGATTAGCTGCTGGATAGTTTCCTGACAATGTGAAGGCACGAAGCGAACAAAGTGGTGGGTTTGTTGGTAGCAACTTCTCAACTCGGAGAGGGTGTTTTTATAGGCCTTTGTGTCATCGCAAAGCATGTTAGCCAGCCAATGCTGATCGATATTTTCACTCAAGCTCTCAATTAACCAACATGCATCGGCGAGTAAGAACATCCAATCTCGTTCTCTTTTAACTAATAGGCCCACTTGACCCGCAGCATGGCCTGGCAAGCTAACCATATAAATGAATCCGTCGTCGAACATGTCTTTACAGAGCAAATTAACACCTTGGCACTGAGGAAGAATTTGGCTGATTGGTACAGAAAAGTCATCATGAATGAATAAGTTAGATTCAAGTTGTGGAGGAAGTAGAGCTTTTAGGTATCCTTTTCTTACGCCTCCAATTCGACCACTTTTAGTAATTGCATTCACCCCTTTTTGTTGGCAATGCAATTGAGAGTGGGGAAACTCAGACACGGCAGCAATGTGATCAGCATGGAAGTGGGAGAGCACCAAGTGTTCAATATCATGAGGTTTGAGACTTTCTTTTGCTAACTGCGCAACAATTCCGTGTTCTTTTTTATAGCGACAAGGTGTTGTCCAAGCATAAAAACGTTCAGGGAAGGGACGAGTCGCGCTAAAAAAGTGCTCGTGATATCCCGTGTCAAACAGGATGTTGCCTTGTGTTGGGTGCTGAATTAACGCAACGGCTGCCGGAAATGCTCTAGGCTTGATACCAGAACCTGGTTTGACAACAAAGCCTGGGTGTACGCAGTGTCCAGCCTCAAAGATTTTTATTTTTAGACCAGTTTGCATACTGCTGTATTCCTTCTTGAATTGAAAAAAGCGGTTGGTAATTCAGTGCTTGTTTCGCCTTGTTGATATCCAGAGTTTGATGGTAGTT
Source organism: Vibrio sp. 1562 (assembly GCF_033340155.1). Classification (NCBI taxonomy): domain Bacteria; kingdom Pseudomonadati; phylum Pseudomonadota; class Gammaproteobacteria; order Vibrionales; family Vibrionaceae; genus Vibrio; species Vibrio sp. 1562. Next base: position 108,637 of record NZ_JAWOVY010000009.1, on the reverse strand, counting down.
AAACAATCCTGCGCTGTATGAGGTGAGCCTTGGTTCTGGCTGATGTGGTAAGTGCCTTCGTATTTGCTCACTGAGCTTTAATAATGGTGATACAACGCCGTATGGTAATGATTGTAACGTTACTTTTAGGTTTAACCCCTCACATAAAGCTTGCAGAACAGTCTCAATTGGCATTGGTTCGTTGTTGGAAATGTTGAACACATCACCATGCTGAAGTCGGTCTGCCTGAGTGCAAGCGAGCATCGCTGCATGGGCAACGTTGTCGACATAGGTCAGATCAACCACAGGATTTCTACCCGATGGCAGAAGCAGAGTGTTGTTTTTTATCGCCTTAAGCACTCTTGGGATAATCGCGCGATCATTGGGTCCAAAAATGCCACGCGGTCTTAAAATGATCGCTTTGCTTTGGCCTTTTACGGCTTCAATTTCCGATAGGTATTTTGTGTGTGCGTAATCATTACACCAGTATGAAGCTATGGCGTCGGTTTCTCGAATATTCCAACGGTCTTGATGGTCAAAGTAGACGCTGGTGGAGGAAATATGGATAAAACGCGAGATTTGATAGGTATTAGCCGCATTGACGAGGTTTTTGGTGGCATCTACATTGGCTTGATAAAACGCCTGCCACTTTCCCCATGGGCTTGAGAGAGCGGCACAATGGATGATTGCATCCATACCTTGGCATACCGCATGAACTGCTGAGTGGTCTCTTAAATCGACTATATGTGGGATAACATCGAATTGCTCGGCGAGTTGTTTAGCGATGACTGTGTTTCGTGCTGTAAAGTGCAGTTCATGCTGCTGGTGAAACATTCTCAGAATTGCGCTACCCAACATCCCGCTGCCACCAGTGACCAATATCTTCATAGTTTTAGCACTCCCATCCCTAGTGACAACCCTGCGGCGGTGCCAGCTAATAACACATGTTTTCCTGCGGCTTCTGGCTGATTACGCAGCCAGTGTAAGTTAATTGGGAGTGAGGCGGCAACTTGGTTTCCCAAAGTCGAAAAGTGATTAACGGTTTTCTCTGTTGGTAGCCCGGTGAGTGAAGGCAGTTTTTTTAATCCATGCGCGCTGGCTTGATGAGGAAGAAAATAATCAATATCGCTGAATGTTACCGGAGAGGCGTCAAACCCTTTTTTTAGAAACGCTGGTAAGGCTTTACGCACATGTTTAAAGAGTGCTTTGCCCTCCATCTCAAACTGGCAACTTTTTAAATAGGCTTGATGCTCAGAGGTATGCGGATTGATATGACTACCTCCGCCCTTAATTTGACAAAATGAATACCCGGTATGATGCGTTTCAAAGTGACTGGTGAGCAATCCATCATCGTTGCGTTCTTCGAGCAAAAATGCGGCGGCACCGTCTGCGAATAGCGTTGCAACTTCTGGTTTGAGCGTAAAATTTCGATTCAGTGTGATGCCAGTGGCGAGTTCGCTGGTGACAATAAGAATCCGACGGTATCGTTTTGCTAAGAATAGACTCTGGGCAAGATCAAGCGCAGAGAGAAAGGATAAACAGGTGCTGTTCAAATCAAAGCTTTCTAGCCATGTTGGAGCGTCTAACGCGGCGAGAACTGCTGAGGCGTCGTAGGGTAGAGACTGGTGGTGTGTGCCGCTAGCGTAGATAAGAAGATCAACGGAGCTTAAGGTATGTGTGTTTCCTAAACACTGCTCTATTGCCTGCACCGCCATGTAAATAGCGGTCTCTTTTGTATTGGCTACATGACGATATTCAACGTCGAATTTATTTCGGCAGGTCCCTGGCGCTAATTTTAGGAAGCGATCCATCTCTCGATCAGACCATTGATTCGTTGGCAGGTAGCTTCCACTGGAAACGATGTTAAAGCCCATTATTCTCTATACACTTATTAAAAACGTCGTTCAAAATAAACCACGTTGCATATTGAAGCTATGGCGAGCGAGATGAAAAATAAACAGAACAAAACAAATGTGAGTAAGAGCACGCTTTGGGTGCAATGCTGAGAATGAATTTTCAGGAATGAGCCAGGCTTTGATTTGCTGGCTCAATATGAATAGAGTGAGGGTTACTTCTTGAATTTCGCCAAAATACGATCCAAATGGTTTGCAAATTCGCGTCGATCGGTTTGAGAAAGCGCGGCGGGCCCACCTGTCTGAATTCCGCTTGAACGCATGGTTTCCATAAAGTCGCGGATATTTAGGCGAGCTTTGATGGTGTCTTTTGTATAGAGCTCGCCACGAGAACTGAGGGCTTGAGCGCCTTTAGAGATGACCTCATCTGCAAGCGGAATATCTGACGTGATCACCAAATCGTTGGCTTCTACACGCTTGACGATTTCGTTGTCTGCGATGTCAAATCCCGCAGGGACTTGCAGCGAGTGGATGTTGTCTCTTTTCGGCACAGGGACAACGTGGTTAGCGACAAACGTACATTCAATCCCCGTACGCTCGGCGGCACGCACAATGGTTTCGCGAATAACTTTCGGACACGCGTCTGCATCTACCCATAACTTCATGATGATTTCTCACTGAGTTTCGCTTCTAACTCTTCAATACGAATGGCTAGCATTTTTACGGTGCGCTCTAGGGCTTCAAGACGATCATTATCGGTGTGGTGTTGTGCTGCGATTTCAACCTTGGGTACGCGTTGAGCACTCTTCCAACTTTTTATTGCGGTGATTAATGCTGGCATTGGAACTGGCGTTTTCAAGCGTGCTTTCACTAACGCTACGGTTGGCTCTTTTCCTTGTTGTTGCAACTGTTCCATTGCCGCTTCTAATTCTTTAGTAACGTCTTGAGTTAACATTTTTAATCCTTAACAACGATATATCTATCATCATACGTTGAGTGCGCTAATTTGGCGAATGGCATTTTGGAGAGTGTAGTGTGAGAGATCTCTTACATAGGTTGTGAGAGAAAACGATTTCGTAAGCGGAAAAAGAGAAGATAAAGAGCTTAAGTTTATGATAAATAACAATTTAACAACTTGTTAACCAATGTGAGAGCCAAATATTTATCTTAGATAGATTGTCTATTTTTGGAAAAGGCGTAAATTGAGAGTTGTCAGCAGGAAGCAGACATGGAACAGGAAAGCACCAAGGATTTGGTTATCGTCAGGAAGACGATTTGGTTGGTCAGGATGATTAATCAAGCATGGAGCGTAGGACATTGTAAGGATACGATCATCAATAGGATGTTGATGACTAAGGATAGACAATGGACCCCTCTAGGATTGAGGCTATGGACAGCATCAGGAAGATGCAAGGGACACCGCTCAAGGAACAAGTGACGTGTGCTAACGAGGAATGTTAGCAGTCAGGATGATAAGGACACCGCTAGGACGGCGACGTAAGGAATAAGCTGACGGAATCAGCCACTATTATGGATGATGCATGGAGCACTTTTAGTAGCCGGACTGCTGCGAGTAAGACCATGACCCCGATACTTATGTGTCGGGGTCTTTCTTATATAAAAACGATATCCAGTGTTCTCATTGAATTAAGCATCTCGATGTTACTTGGGGATATCAATATCACAAAATATATAAATTCCTAATAACACTTAATAAAAAACAACTCAGATCAATATCCTTTCCAACCAGTTGGTTTAACTTTCGGCTTCTCTACAAGGTGTTATGCCCGCAATCATTGAGCATGTTCAGCTCATCGAGTTTGTGATATGCGGATAGATTAAGTTTGTTGTAATCAAGGAACAGATGTGGCCATAGTAACCAGAAGAATGCTTCTTCTACCCTACAATGAGTCGTTGCAACTAGAATTCGTCATGCTGAATTGCTGTGCGAAAAACCGTGCTGAATTGAATGGTCCGTATACAGTTGCGTCTGCCAAACAGATGTTTGAGAAAATACTGGATGATGAGAACATTTATAGTATGGCAGTGCTAGAGAGCACCAGTCGTGACTATATGGGGCACGTGTTTATTGCTAATCTCGATTCCGAACCTGAATTAGGGTTTATTTTTGATAAATCATATTGGGGTAAAGGGTTAGCAACAGAAGCACTAAAAGCATTTTTCCCCAAAGCGTGCCGTGAGTTGGGCTTGAATAAGGTGAAAGCTAACGTGAATAGCAATCATCAGGCTTCTATGGCGGTACTGAAAAAGCTGGGATTTGTTAAAACAAAAGAAAGTAAGGATGTATATGGTCCTTACTTTGAAATGGAATTTACAAGCGATGCGGTGGTAGGTGAAAGTTCTGCGGCCTGAAACCGACCATGGTTAACTCTCCTTGGTAGCAATCGTCACCAAGAGATGAAAACTCAAATTGATACACCGTATGCCAACGCCAGACTCCGTCTGGCGTTTTTAGTTTATGGGCACCAAAGGCGATGCTGATTAATTGGAGATCCAATTGCTCACATTTACGCGTGATGGCCGCTTTTGCGAGTTCGGCTTGGCGACGCTGTTGCCAAAACAGGTAACAGAAAAAGCAGAGCCCTAAAATTGCTAAAAGATCACCAATCATTCCTGAACCTTTCTTAGCTTTTTGTTGCTTGTTGTAAGCTTACTAGCGCATTTGCTAGTTCCTCTGATGGGTTTGAATGCAGCAAAGGCAATAACACCATTCTTAACTCTGGCAGCATCACTAAATCGGCAAATAACTGATTAAATAGGGCTTGATTACCGGTTTGAGCTAAACGCAGCAAAAACTGTTCTGCTACCTTTTCATTGGCGAGTAAGTGCCAAGCGCGACCCGCCACACCAATCAATACCTCCTGATGGCTTAAACGAGGGCTATGCAATATCGCATCTAATACTGGAGAGGCGACTTCTGTTGGTGCACCAGCAAGGGCTCGGATAAGTGCTGAAAGTAGGAAGAGATCAGGTTCGCTACTTGCGATTTCTTGCTGTGCCTTTTCCGCGATACGTTCTGCTAAACGCTCTTGAAGCTCTACATGCTCAAGCGCACCTAATAGGGCATAAAGTGGCTCATTTGGTAGGTGGTTCAACGCTTTGCGTATCATTACCCCGTTTTGCTCTTTGTCCAAACGAGCGGCCATGTCGGTGATCCCTTGCAGACCTACGGTTTGCCAATTATCCCAGCCTAAACCACCTGAAAAGTAATGCTGAGTGTGCTCATAATATTGGCTGGTAGGAAGATCGAGGTTCGCGCGGACCTGGCTATGAAACACGGCCATTTTGTCTTCGGAAGGTTTGAACGTATATGGGTTATTAGACAGCTTTTGCTGTTGCTCTTCAGAGATATCACCATTGAGGCGTGTTCCCATGGCTTCCACTACGTATTTAATGAAATTGCCGATATCTGATTGCTTTAACAAACCGCGCTCGTCCAATTCAAACTTTAGAAACCAAATCCAAGGTTGCTTTTGTTCATTCCAATAAGCGATGGCAAGGTGTGCTTTACGCTGCATTGGGAATGGGTACGGTGCTTGACCTTTTTCTACATCGGCAAACTCTTTCTTAGCGATGGTTTTGATACGACGACCAAGATCGAAGATTTGATAATCACAGCGGCTGTTGTTCAACAGTTGAGTGAGGGTTTGAATGTTTTCCATTAAATACGACGTCCTAACGTTCTTTTCACAAGAAATGGTATCATTCTCGGCTAATTCAAGGTTCGAGATAGAATTAATGGTAACAAATACTCAATTGGTCGACTTACTTCACCAACTTGAAACGCAGCTTAAAGAACATAAGTTGTGGCAACACACTAGGCCTTCAGAGCAAGCCTTACAAAGCGTGGAGCCATTTGCGATTGATACATTGCATCCTCATGAGTGGTTGCAGTGGATCTTTATAGACAGAATGCACGTGCTAGTGGAAAACAACCAACCATTGCCAAGAGGGTTTTCTCTCGAGCCCTATTTTTCAGAAGCGTGGAAGCAGGAACCGCAGTTCGTAGAGCTGCTTGTTACAATCCGAACCATTGACGAACTGTGTAAGTAAACGAATGCTAGAACAAGAAATAGCGCGATCTTCAGAACCAGTTGAGCTGGAGATCGTTTATCAGGATGAATATTTTGTAGCGGTCAACAAGCCTGCAGGCATGTTAGTGCATCGCAGTTGGTTAGATAAACACGAAACTCAGTTTGTCATGCAAACTTTGCGCGACCAAATTGGTCAGCATGTGTTCCCATTGCATCGTCTGGATCGTCCAACATCTGGTGTGCTCGTGTTTGCGTTGTCGAGTGAAGTCGCATCACAAGTCATGCCGATGTTTGCTGAACATAAAATGGAAAAGACATACCACGCAGTAGTACGCGGTTGGATTGAGGAAGAGGGCATCTTGGATTACGCACTCAAAGTGGAGTTAGACAAGATTGCGGATAAGTTCGCTTCACAAGAAAAAGAAGCGCAAGAAGCGGTGACGGAATATAAGCCGTTGGCTAAAGTGGAGGTTCCCTATTCGACGGGTAAATTTCCTACAACGCGTTATTGCTTAGTTGAGATGAAACCTAAAACGGGGCGTAAGCACCAACTTCGTCGTCATATGGCACATCTACGCCATCCGATCGTGGGTGATACAACGCACGGGGATGGAAAGCACAACAAGCTGTATCGCACAGAGTTTGATTCTCATCGTTTGCTACTGCATGCTTCAGAGTTACGGTTTGTCCATCCATTTACCGATCAAGAGATTGTCATGACGGCCAATCTTGATGAAACTTGGCAGCAATTGTTTACTCGATTTGAGTGGGATGAATCGATGATTAACCGATAATCGGTGCAGTTAGATCTCGATAATGATTGGGTATGACCCGTCCTGATATGGGTTGACACTTTTTAACTAAAACGCTCGATGTACTTCATCGGGCGTTTTGTATTTTAAAGCCGTATGAGGCCTCATTTGATTATAGATATCTACGGACTCTGCTACCATCGTCCTTGCTTCTTTCAGATCTTTCGGTTTCTTCAGCAAGAGCTCCATTTTGAGTATCCCATTTACACGCTCAGCTAAAGCATTCTGATAACAGTCATACCCGTCAGTCATTGAGCAAGTCACTCTATGTTTCTTATGGATATCTTGATATTCCTTCGAACAGTATTGTGAGCCTCTATCTGAGTGGTGTATTAGCTTTTCTTCACTCTGCGGTTGCCTGAGAGCTGAGATAAATGCCCGCTTAACTGATTGAGTTTTCATGTTGTCATCCACATAAAAACCAACAATCTTCCTTGAATAAGCGTCTGTAACCAAGCTGAGATAACTCTCTCCATTTTGAGTTGGCAAGTAAGTAATATCAGCAACCCACAGTTGTTCTGGCTTCGTTGGTGTCAGCCCATCTTTCACTTTGTTTGGGTGACAGAAAAATCGATGACGGCTGTCAGTCGTTCGGTGATAGGCTCGTCTTGCTCTCACTAACAGCCGATGCTTTCTGAGAAGTTCAAAGAGCTTATCGCGACCTATTTGAATGCCCTTTGTTGCTGCTAGGAACTTCAGTTTACGCGTGCCAATGCGTGGCTGCTTCAGCCTGACTTCACGGACAAAGCCAATGACAGCATGCTCATGATGTTCACAACGAGATTGAGTTTGGCATTGCTTATAATAAGCTTGGCGAGAGATTTGTACTCACTGACAAAACTTCGTAACGCTCAAACCTACTATGGTTTTCTCTTGGACAACGCTTCTTTGTGCTTTTTTGTCACTCTAACACCATAGTCACGTTCCATAACGTTCACGACAGCTTCAAAGAAGTCGGCTTTGAGTTGAGCATCTTCGAGCTGCTTCTCAAGCTCTTTAATACGTTGCTCTGGTGTAGGAGGTGAATTGAACTCGGTCATAGAGTCTCCTTTGGACATAAAGTTAGGTGTCCCTTTAGACCAATCTAGTCGACCATGCTTACGAAGCCAAACCAAAACCGTAGAGCAACCTTGGATGCCATACTTCTCTTGGGCTTGTTTGTAAGTGAGGCTTCCTTTTTCAACCTCATCAACTACAGTGAGTTTAAAAGCGAGGGAGTAATCGCGCTGAGTTCTTTTAGTTGTTGATTTCATAACACTCTCCAATTTTGGGGGTGGAAAGTGTCAACCTTATTTAGGACGGCACAGTACAAATAAAAAGGGTTAGCATCAATGCTAACCCTTTTTTAATATTTAAGACTTAACGTTTTACTTTAGTTTTTCGAGATCCGCTTCGATCTCTGCGATCTTGCTCGAAACGACTTTTTCTAAATGACGAAGGTCTGAAAGAATTTTCTCTTTTACATCAACCTCAGGTTGTTTCGTTGGCTTAGTAATTTTATTCAGTTCATCAATGACTAATGTGAGGTTACGGTTGATTTCCGTTACTTCTTTATATTTGTGACTGCCACTATCAACAAGAACATTTTTGATTTGGCGTGGGTATTTGAATTTAACGCTTTTAGCGAATAGTTCGCCTTTTTGCTTGTGGAAATAGATCTTGAGTACGTCTTTGTGTGCTTCTTGGCGTAGGGAATAACGTTCAATCTGCTTAGGGTCGTGAATACCCAAACCAGTGAGGTGGGGATACATAGGCTACCTCTATTACATCGAATTGATATTGATATAACTGTAGCAGCCTATGTATGAGCTAGATAGCTGATATTTAGCCAAAATGCTTAACTTGTGGGCAAGATCGCTCTCGCCCTGAACCGAAAAGATTGGCAGGTTTTATCTAAGCTGCGACCTCATCAGATAACTTTTCGATCAATCTCTCTCTTAGCTCATCTTGCTGTTCTTCACTTAATCTTCCTCCTGCATCACTGGTTAAAATAAACAAGTCTTCTGCTCGCTCACCAATGGTGGTGATTTTGGCACCGTGAAGGTTGATATTTAAATCAGCAAACGTACGGCCTACTTTGGCCAACAGCCCTGGTGTGTCTAGCGCGACAAACTCCATTAAAGTGTGTTTTTTACCTTTGGTTGGTAAGAAGTCGACTTTGGTTTTCACATTAAAGTGCTGAAGTTTGTTCGGAGTACGGCGCGTTTTAATCTTGGTTGGTCGGCCCGCCTCCAGTACATGGGTGAGGTGTTTAATCACCGCCGCGTGACGAGACTCATCGATCGCTTCGCCATGTTGATCGAGTACCATAAAGGTATCAATCACGTGCCCATCTTTGCTGGTCATGATTTGCGCGTCGTGTACATTAAAATTACGCCTATCTAACTCTGCCACGACCGTCGCAAATAAAGCAGGCTGGTCTTTCGTATATACAAACACCTCAGTGCCGCCACGAGTGGCTTTTTTACTGATCAATACCAAAGGCTTAGTCGGATCTTCCATGCGAAGTAAGTGTTCGCAGTGCCACGCGATTTGCGTATGGGTATGACGAAGGAAGTAGTCAGCTTTGAAGCGTTGCCACAATACTTCAATTTCGCGCGCGGCAAACCCCTCTTTGCGCAGCATTGCGGAGGCCATTTGTTGATTGTGGCGAATTCGCTCACGCACATCGACAGGGTTCTCTAGGCCTCTACGTAAAGCACGTTGTGTGGAGTAATACAGCTCCGCAAGTAAAGTTCGTTTCCAAGCATTCCAAAGTTCTGGGTTGGTTGCACAAATATCTGCAACTGTCAGGCATACAAGATAATCGAGAGATTCTTCGTCTCTGACTTTTTTGGCAAATTCGGTAATGACATCAGGATCATAAATGTCTCGGCGCTGTGCGGTGACAGACATTAATAGATGATGTCTTACCAACCAAGCGACAAGTTTGGCTTCGGGCTTCGATAAGCCATGCTCAATGCAGAAGTCGTATGCTTCTCCTTCACCGATAATTGAGTGATCGCCGCCACGACCTTTCCCGATATCGTGGAAAATAGCGGCAATAATCAGCAGCTCTTTCTTTTGCATTCGAGGGTAGACGTCACAGCAAATTGGGTGCTTCGCATGATTTTCTGGGTCACTAAAAGTGTTGATGTGTTTAAGTAAGCGAATACTGTGTTCATCAACTGTGTAGGCATGGAATAAGTCAAACTGCATTTGACCAACAATCTGACTCCATTGCGGTAAATAGGCCGCCATAACCCCTAATCGGTGCATGAGACTGAATGCTTTGTGCAGAGCATTAGGGTGACGACATAACGCCATGAACTTTTCACGCGCAGCAGGAATGGTGTGCAAAAACTTGTTGAGCCGACGGCGAGCGGTGCGCAGTTGACGCAGCGTTGGTGGGCTCACCCCTTCAATAGTTGAGTCGTTAGCAATATGTAAGAACATATCCAGAATAGTTTCTGGGCGAGCTTGGAACAATGCGGGTTTCCGCGCTTCAATTAAAGAACCGCGACGTTGAAAGTCCGTATCGAGAATCTCGGCACTTTCTGTCGCCCCACCATTAATGATCGCTTGGTCAAAGAGTTTGAGTAGCATTTTATTGAGCTCTGCCACACGACGAAGCGTGCGGTAGAACTCTTTCATCATCATTTCTACGCCTCGATTGCCTTCTCCGACGTAGCCTAGATTTTCCGCAACTTGTGCTTGATGGGCAAAGGTCAAGCGGTTGTCATAGCGGCGAAGCTCCATGTGCAGAGCGAAACGTACTCGCCAAAGGAAGTCCTGACATTCAACCAATTCTCGGTATTCTGCGTCAGTTAAAAATCCGTATCGGCTCATTTCTAACAATGAAGTCGCACCAAAGTGACGTCGAGCGACCCAGCTTAATGTATGAATATCGCGCAGCCCGCCAGGGGTTGATTTAATGTCCGGTTCTAAGTTGTAGGTCGTGTCGTGGTAACGTGCATGGCGTTCGCGCTGCTCTTGAATTTTAGCGCGGTAAAACGTCTCACTTGGCCAGAAGGAGTCTGATAACACGACTTTCTTCAGTGCCTGAAAGGTGTCCTCGCTTCCACACAGCAATCGCGCTTCTTGCAGGTTTGTCGCGACCGTTAGATCGGCTTTACCAATTTCAGCACATTCAGTAACGGTGCGAACAGCGTGTCCGACCTCGAGTTTTAAATCCCACAACAGCGTAATGAATTCGCTGATTTTTGCTTCTAACGCGGTTGGCAGTTTATTGTTCGACAGAATCAAAATATCGATATCGGAGAGCGGATGCAGCTCGCCTCGTCCGTAGCCACCAACGGCAACTAGGGAAATGTTGTAAATATCCTTGAAACCAAAATGTTGCCACAAACGATTGAGAAGCAGATCCATATATTCAGCTCTGGCTAAAACCAAGCTTGTTACCGGATGATGATTGAGAAACTCTTGGTTTTGATTAGAGCTAAACTTCTCTAATTCTTGTTTGAGTTCACCGATATTGATTTGTTCATCGGAAAAGGTAAGAGGGGACTGAAGTGTCATATTTGCCATCCGTGCAAGCTAATCTAATAACAATCTAACAAATTTGCGGCAGATAAAAAATATCCCCGCCGAAGCAGGGATATAGTAAACAACGAGTGGTTGTCAGCTTTACGCGTTTTTCATTAGGCGAGGAATCGTATCGTCGCTACGAAGCGTCAGTACTTCACAACCTTCTTTTGTTACTACAATGGTATGTTCCCATTGCGCAGAGTTCTTGCCGTCGCCCGTGTAAACAGTCCAGTCATCTTGTGCATCAACAGAGCAACCAAATTTACCTGCGTTAATCATCGGCTCAATAGTAAAGCACATGCCTTCTTTTAATACGCGGCGGTCTTTGTTCTTGTAATGAACCACTTGTGGTTCTTCATGGAACTCATCGCCGATACCGTGACCACAGAAGTCTTTCACAATAGAAAACTTGTTGCGAGGATTGTTCTTGTTGTTCTCTTTGATGTACTTCTCGATAGCTGTACCGATGTCGCCAACTGTTGAACCTGGCTTAACGGTACGCATACCAACGTACAGTGCTTCTTGAGCTACCATGCACAGACGTTTGTTTGCAGGCGAAACATCACCGACTAGGAACATCTTAGAAGTGTCACCATGGTAACCCTGAGGACGCACGCTCAGATCGGCATTCTCATCATTTGGAACGATTACGGTAATATCAACGTTTAAGATGTCACCATCTTTTAGTACCGCCGGCTTCATTTGGCCGTTGCTACCGATTTCGTCTTTTTCCGCTGGAATACCGTGGCATACGATATGGTTGATTGAAGTACAGATCGACTTAGGGAAACCATGGTAATCAAGCGGAGCAGAGTATGCACCTTTTTCTAGAGCGTACTCATGACAGATTTTGTTTAACTCTTCTGTCGTCACACCAACTTTGATGTGTGGTTCGATCATTTCTAGAATCTCTGCGGCTAGCTTGCCCGCAATGCGCATGCGTTCTATTTCTTCAGCAGTTTTAATCTTGATTGACATTGGCTTTCTCTACTTATTCCTAAGCACGTAAACGTGCGAATGGCCGCATTCTATCAGACATCGGGGCGTTAACCCAAGTTAGATAGGAATATGCATCATTCTTAATTCGATCATATGTTTAAAGTTTTGCTTATAAATAGGAGAAAGTGGCTCGGTGAAGAAATAATTTTTACTAGCCACAGTGAGCTAAAATATGGTATAAAGCGCGCCGGAATAGAGGACTGTTCTCTTCGTTTAGCAAAGTTAAGCGGCGAAGCAAGCTTCATCCGAATAACCTTTTATCTTTAAATCACACACATTCCGTCACATATTCCGGGGTGCTGAGCAGAAGCTTGGTCGGAGTTATGGGGAATGTGGAGGCCTAACCCCATAGAGGATTTTAAAATGGCAACTGTATCAATGCGCGATATGCTAAAAGCTGGTGTTCACTTCGGTCACCAGACTCGTTACTGGAACCCAAAAATGAAGCCATTCATCTTTGGCGCTCGTAACAAAGTTCATATCATCAACCTAGAAAAAACTGTACCAATGTTCAACGACGCTCTAGCTGAACTAGCTAAAGTTGGCGAGAAGAAAGGTAAGGTTCTATTCGTAGGTACTAAGCGCGCTGCATCTGAAGCTGTTAAAGAAGCTGCAATCGCAAGCAACCAGTTTTACGTAAACAACCGCTGGTTAGGCGGTATGCTTACAAACTACAAAACAGTTCGTCAGTCTATCAAGCGTCTAAAAGAACTAGAGACTCAATCTCAAGACGGTACTTTTGACAAACTAACTAAGAAAGAAGCTCTAATGCGTACTCGCGAAATGGAGAAGCTAGAGAAATCTCTTGGTGGTATCAAAGACATGGGCGGCCTACCAGACGCTCTATTCGTAATCGACGCTGATCACGAACACATTGCAATTAAAGAAGCTAACAACCTAGGTATTCCAGTATACGCTGTGGTAGATACTAACTCTAACCCAGACGGCGTTGACTACGTAATCCCAGGTAACGACGACGCGATCCGCGCTGTACAGCTATACCTGAACGCTGCTGCTTCAGCAGTATCTGAAGGTCGTAACAAAGACGTAGCTGCAGTTGCTGAAAAAGACGGTTTCGTAGAAGCTGAATAATAGCGGCTCTGTGTCACACTTGGTCTATGTGAAACCTTTGTGTAGCATAAACTAAGTTATAGTTAGCAATGGGGGCCGACAATGTTAGGCCCCTGTTTTTTACCTTATTTCGAATCAAACGAGGAAGACAGAATGGCAACTGTAACTGCTGCTCTAGTTAAAGAACTTCGCGAGCGTACTGGCGCTGGCATGATGGAATGTAAGAAAGCGCTTGTAGAAGCAAACGCTGACATCGAACTAGCAATTGAAAACATGCGTAAATCTGGCGCAGCGAAAGCAGCTAAGAAAGCTGGTAACGTTGCAGCTGAAGGCGCAATCATCATCAAAGAAGAAAACGGCGTTGCTGTTCTTCTTGAAGTTAACTGCCAAACTGACTTCGTTGCTAAAGACGGTAACTTCACTGCATTCGCAGAAGAAGTTGCAGCTGCAGCTCTAGCTTCAAAAGCTTCTGTTGAAGAACTACAAGCACAATTCGAAGACGCACGTGTAGCTCTAGTAGCTAAAATCGGTGAAAACATCACTATCCGTCGCGTAGAATACGTTCAAGGCACTGCAATCGCTTCTTACCGTCACGGTGAGAAAATCGGTGTTGTTGTTGCTGGTGAAGGCGACGCAGAAACTCTTAAGCACGTTGCAATGCACGTTGCTGCTTCTAAGCCAGAGTTCGTTAACCCAGAAGACGTACCAGCTGACGTAGTAGAAAAAGAGAAAGCGGTTCAAGTTGAAATCGCAATGAACGAAGGCAAGCCTGCTGAAATCGCTGAGAAGATGGTTGTTGGCCGCATGAAGAAATTCACTGGCGAGATCTCTCTAACAGGTCAAGCTTTCATCATGGAGCCTAAGAAAACTGTAGGCGAAATGCTGAAAGAAAAAGGCGCTTCAGTTTCTACGTTCGTTCGCCTAGAAGTAGGTGAAGGTATCGAGAAGAAAGAAGAAATGAGCTTCGCTGAAGAAGTTGCAGCAGCTCAAAAAGGTTAATCCTTAGAGACTGTATAAAGATTAGACCGTAGCCAAGGCTGCGGTCTTTTTATGAGCAGTGAACGATTAGCCGTGATGAATAGCCATAACTGAAGTTGTGTCTATTCATGACTGTTAATCAACAACTCTCTTTGGAAGGTAAACTCCATGACTACGAACCCTAAACCAGCGTATCAACGTATTCTATTAAAACTGAGTGGTGAAGCTCTTCAAGGTGAAGACGGTTTTGGTATTGATCCTGCGGTCCTTGATCGTATGGCACAAGAAGTTAAAGAACTGGTTGAACTGGGTGTTCAGGTTGGTGTAGTTATCGGTGGCGGTAACTTGTTCCGTGGTGCAGGCCTAGCTGAAGCTGGTATGAACCGCGTAGTTGGTGACCACATGGGTATGCTTGCTACAGTAATGAATGGCCTAGCGATGCGTGATGCTCTTCACCGTGCATACGTAAATGCGCGCGTTATGTCTGCAATCCCTCTAAAAGGCGTATGTGACGACTATAATTGGGCTGATGCGATCCGTGAGCTTCGCCAAGGCCGAGTTGTCATCTTCTCTGCTGGTACTGGTAACCCGTTCTTTACAACGGATTCTGCTGCTTGTTTACGTGGTATCGAAATTGAAGCGGATGTCGTACTAAAAGCGACGAAAGTTGATGGTGTATTTACTGCTGACCCTGTAGCAAACCCAGACGCAGAGCTGTATGATAAGCTATCTTATGCAGAAGTTCTGGATAAAGAGCTGAAAGTTATGGACTTGGCGGCGTTTACGCTAGCTCGTGACCACAAAATGCCAATCCGCGTATTTAATATGAACAAGCCAGGCGCACTACGTCGCGTGGTAATGGGCGAAGCAGAAGGCACGCTCATCAACGAATAAGCTTGGCTTAAGGTGCCACTCCAACGCGTTAGGGTGGTGCTTGCTTTGCTCAACCGTTTTAGGCTTTCTTCAGGAAAGATGACATTTTTAAGGTGAAACTGTGATTAACGAAATCAAAAAAGACGCGCAAGAGCGCATGGATAAAAGCGTTGAAGCGCTTAAGAACAACCTTTCTAAAATTCGTACAGGTCGTGCACACCCAAGCCTACTATCTGGTATTTCTGTAGAATACTACGGTGCAGCAACACCTCTAAACCAAGTAGCAAACGTTATTGCTGAAGATGCACGTACACTTGCAATCACGGTTTTTGATAAAGAGCTGACGCCGAAAGTAGAAAAAGCGATCATGACGTCTGACCTTGGTCTAAACCCTATGTCAGCTGGCACTATCATCCGCGTTCCACTTCCACCGCTAACGGAAGAGCGTCGTAAAGACCTAGTTAAGATCGTTCGTGGTGAAGCTGAAGGTGGTCGTGTTGCTGTTCGTAACATCCGTCGTGACGCAAACAACGATCTTAAAGCGCTTCTAAAAGATAAAGAAATCTCTGAAGATGAAGACCGTAAAGCACAAGACGAAATTCAAAAGCTAACTGACGTTGCAGTTAAGAAGATCGATGAAGTTCTTGCTGCAAAAGAAAAAGAGTTGATGGAAGTTTAATACTCCCACACACATCACTGTTGGAAAACGCTGTGCTCACAGCTCAGCGTTTTTTTATGTTAGTCTATCCAACTGATGGAACTCAATTAACTCCCTATGCAAAATTCTCAAGCCTTCTCTGATTCCCTTCCTAAGCATATTGCCATCATTATGGACGGTAATGGCCGTTGGGCTAAGTCCAAAGGAAAACCTCGCGTATTTGGTCATAAAAAAGGCGTTAGTGCCGTTCGTAAGACCGTGGCTGCTGCTTCAAAACTAGGCATTAGAGCCATGACGCTGTTTGCTTTTAGTAGTGAAAACTGGCGTCGTCCGGAGGAAGAAGTGGGTCTTTTGATGGAACTGTTTATCACGGTCCTGTCTAGTGAAGTAAAAAAACTACACAAAAATAATTTACGGTTGCGCGTGATCGGTGATACCAGTCGATTTAGTGAGCGTCTACAAAAGAAAATTGTAGAAGCAGAAAACCTAACGGCAGATAACACGGGTATGGTGATCAACATTGCAGCCAACTATGGCGGTAAATGGGACATCACAGAAGCTGCTAAAACGTTAGCGCTAAAAGCACGTAACGGTGAAATTCGTGTAGAGGATATCAATGAGCAGCTAATCACTGAGCATTTGACCATGGCAGACCTACCGGAAGTGGATCTTTTAATTCGCACCAGTGGAGAGTGCCGCATCAGCAACTTTATGTTGTGGCAAATGGCTTATGCAGAAATGTACTTTACACCAGAGTACTGGCCAGAATTCGATGAAGACAGTTTGGTAGAAGCTGTGACTTGGTTTATCAACCGAGAACGTCGTTTTGGCTGTACAGGTGAACAAATAAAGGCATTGATGGCAGCTCAATAAGGACTAGTTAGTTTGAAACAGAGAATAATAACAGCACTAATTTTAGCTCCCCTGGTTATTTTAGGCATTTTTAAATTACCGCTAATGGGCTTTATTGCCGCTTTAACTGCAATAACGCTATTAGGTTTTTGGGAGTGGACTCAGTTTACAGGAAGCAACTCTCGCATTGCTGCCCTTGTGCCGGCAATCATTATTACCGGACTTAGTTTTCTATACATCTCGCCTGATGCATATAGCCTCAATCACTTAACGACACCTCATTATGTCGTCTTGGGTATTGGTTTTGTTTGGTGGATTATTGCTAGCTTAATGGCGATTACTTACCCCAAAACGACGAAATCTTGGCAAAGTAATTTTGTTTTACGTCATGTATTTGGTTTTCTGACATTAATCCCATTCCTTTGGAGTGTGATTATTCTCAGAGCGTATGACATCACTGTAGATCCATACCACGGCGCAAAGCTTGTGTTGTACGTTTGTTTCTTGGTATGGGCTGCAGATAGCGGCGCCTACTTTGCAGGCAAAAGCTTAGGCAAACGTAAGATGGCTCCTCATGTAAGCCCCAATAAAACCATTGAAGGGCTAATTGGTGGCATTATCACGGCATTAATCGTAGCGTGGGCATTTGCTGATTGGTTCGATATCCAGTTCACTAGCCCTGTCCATATGGTGCTGATTACGCTGGTTACTGTCGTTATTTCAGTGCTTGGTGATCTGGTTGAAAGTATGTTCAAACGTGTCTCAGGCATTAAAGACAGCAGTAACATTATCCCAGGGCACGGTGGTGTGCTAGATCGTATCGACAGCCTAACCGCAGCATTCCCAGTTTTTGCTCTTCTTTACTACGTATTCTAATTTATCAGGAGCGGCGTCGTCGCTCCTGAGCTTTCTAACGGTCTTACAACATGCAAAAGTTAACGATTCTTGGTGCTACTGGATCAATTGGTGCAAGCACGCTTAAAGTGGTCGAACAAAACCCAGATCTGTTTTCTGTCGTTGCCTTAGCGGCAAGCACTAACGTTGAAAAGATGATCGGTCTATGTCGTCAGTGGCAACCTAAATATGCGGTCATGGCAGATAAAGCTGCGGCGTCTCAACTTCAAGCTGAGCTACACTCGGTTTCGCCAGGTACCGAAGTGCTAGGTGGTGTTGATGCGCTATGCCATATTGCTTCGCTGGACGAGGTCGACAGTGTAATGGCTGCTATTGTAGGAGCAGCC
Source organism: Vibrio sp. 1562 (assembly GCF_033340155.1). NCBI lineage: Bacteria > Pseudomonadati > Pseudomonadota > Gammaproteobacteria > Vibrionales > Vibrionaceae > Vibrio > Vibrio sp. 1562. The sequence continues at coordinate 90,739 of NZ_JAWOVY010000009.1, read as the reverse complement.
GGCTTATTGCCTACCATGGCTGCCGTGAAAGCAGGTAAGCGAGTCTTGTTGGCAAATAAAGAAGCACTTGTAATGTCAGGCCAGCTATTTATTGATGCCGTTGAAGAATTTGGCGCAGAGCTACTTCCCGTCGACAGTGAACACAACGCCATTTTCCAATGTTTACCACAGCAAGTACAAACCAATCTAGGTCGTTGCAATTTACAAGAACATGGCATTTCTCATATTTTGTTGACTGGATCTGGTGGTCCTTTCCGTTACACTGACATCGCAGAACTGGAGCAGGTGACACCCGCGCAGGCGATTGCTCATCCAAACTGGTCGATGGGGCCAAAAATTTCTGTTGATTCTGCCACGATGATGAACAAAGGCCTTGAGTATATCGAAGCTAAGTGGCTATTTAATGCTGCTCGCGAACAACTGAAGGTGGTTATTCATCCTCAATCGGTAATTCATTCTATGGTTCAGTATCGTGATGGTTCGGTCTTGGCACAAATGGGAGAAGCGGATATGGCGACGCCAATTGCGCTCACCATGTCATACCCGTCAAGAGTGGAAGCTGGGGTTAAGCCGCTAGACTTCACGAAAGTTGGTGAGCTGACGTTTTTGCAGCCTGATTTTGCTCGTTACCCATGTTTAAAACTCGCAATTGATGCCTGTTATGAAGGTCAACACGCAACAACAGCATTGAATGCAGCTAATGAAGTCGCTGTTGATGCATTTTTAAATAACAGACTAGGTTTTACCGATATTGCTCGCATCAATGAGTCTGTGTTGAATAAAATCAACGCAAGCTGCAAAGCTGAGAATGCGAATAGCTTGGAAAGCTTGCTCGAGCTAGATAGAATGGCACGAACTATTGCCCTAGAAACCATACGCGAGCGTAGCTGATGACTGGTATATTGTGGAATCTCATTTCTTTTATCGTCGCACTGGGCATTCTTGTTGCCGTGCACGAATTTGGGCATTTTTGGGTTGCTCGCCGTTGCGGCGTTAAAGTTGAAAAGTTTTCAATCGGTTTCGGCAAGTCTATTTGGAGTAAAGTAGGCAAAGACGGAACGGAGTACAGCATCTCAATGATCCCTCTCGGCGGCTATGTGAAAATGGTTGATAGCCGTGTCGATGAGGTGCCAGAACATGAGAAGCACCTAGCGTTTGATAAGAAGCCGTTATGGAAGCGAACCTCTATTGTTGCGGCTGGCCCCATCTTTAATTTTCTTTTCGCAATTTTTGCCTATTGGCTGGTATTTCTAATTGGTATCCCGGCTGTTAAGCCTGTAATTGGTGAAGTTACGCCCAATTCGATTGTTGCGGAAGCTGGAATTGAATCTGGAATGGAACTTAAATCGATATCTGGTATCAAAACTCCGGATTGGGAATCAGTAAATATGGGATTGATTTCTCATATTGGCGATGATTTGATGACGGTAACACTAACGTCAGCGAATGAAGTTGGTTCAGAAGTAACGAAAACGCTCGATTTACGTGAGTGGAAGTTCGACCCAGAAACTCAGGCAGCGATGCAGTCGTTAGGTTTTACTCCGTATACACCGGAGGTGTATCGAGTTATTGAGCAGGTCTCGCAAGGTGGAGCGGCGGAAAAAGCTGGTGTGCTTCCAGGTGATGAGGTTGTCGCAATTGGTCAACAACGCGTAACCGAATGGAAGCAAGTGGTTGAAGCGGTTCGTTCTAATCCTGATACACCGCTTGAATTGACGGTGTTACGTCAGGGTTATGAGCAAACATTGACGCTGACGCCCGGTAGCCGTGAGCTAGCTAACAAAGAAGTCGTTGGTTTTGCAGGTATTGCACCTAAAGTCGCAGAATGGCCAGAAAGTTATCGCTTCGATCTTCAGTTTGGTGTATTCGAGTCAATAGGTAAAGCAGTAGACAAAACTGGCCAAGTCATTGGTTTGACAATCAGCATGCTTAAGAAGCTTATTGTTGGAGACGTTGGTCTGAATAATCTGAGTGGACCAATATCAATAGCCAAAGGCGCAGGCGCGACAGCAGATTATGGTTTGGTCTACTTTTTAGGTTTTCTCGCTCTAATTAGTGTTAATCTAGGTATTATTAATCTCGTTCCTTTACCAATGTTGGATGGCGGTCATTTGTTGTTTTTTGCAATTGAAGCAGTCATTCGACGTCCTGTTCCTGAGAAAGTGCAGGAAATGGGCTTTAGAATTGGTGGTGCGATCATCTTCTCGCTCATGGCGTTAGCGCTATTTAATGATTTTACTCGTCTGTGATAGTTCAGAGACAAAAGCAGTAGCAAGGAATAATTAGAACAAGTATGGCGATTAAGCGAATTCTATTTGCAAGTTTACTGGCGACCAGTGTATCTGCAAATGGAGCAGAGAACTTCGTAGTTCAAGATATTGAAATCGATGGATTGCAGCGTGTAGCACTGGGTGCTGCATTGTTGAAAATGCCTGTACGTGTCGGTGATACCATTGGCCAAGGCGATGTTGCAGAAATTATCCGCGCCCTGTATGCATCTGGTAACTTTGAAGATGTGAAAGTGTTGCGTGACGGTGGTGTTCTGATGGTTCAAGTCAAAGAACGTCCTACCATTGCAAGCATCTCTTTTTCAGGTAACAAAGCAATCAAGGACGAGCAGCTACAAGAAAACCTGAACGCGTCTGGCGTTCGTGAAGGTGAAGCGCTTGACCGCACCACGCTAAGCAACATTGAAAAAGGCTTAGAAGACTTTTACTACAGCGTAGGTAAATACAACGCAACAGTAAAAGCGGTGGTGACTCCACTACCACGTAATCGTTCTGATCTTAAGTTTGTCTTTACTGAAGGTGTGTCGGCAAAAATTCAGCAAATCAACTTTATCGGTAATGAAGTGTTCAGTGATGAAGAACTGCTTTCGCGCTTTAACTTAAATGTTGATGTGCCGTGGTGGAATTTCCTTTCTGATGAAAAGTATCAAAAGCAAGTTCTTGCAGGTGATATTGAAGCACTCAAATCATTCTACCTGGATCGTGGTTACTTAAAATTTAACGTTGATTCGACACAAGTTGCAATCTCTCCTGACAAGAAAGGGGTATACATTACTCTTGGTCTAGAAGAGGGCGAGGTTTACACCGTTAAGGACGTGAAGTTCCGTGGTGATTTGATTGGTGAGGAAGCGACGTTCGAAAGACTTGTGCCATTTGAAGACAATGAGACATACAACGGCTCGTTGGTGACTTCAATGGAAGAAGGGATTAAGCGTGTGCTTGGTGAGTCCGGTTATGCTTATCCTCAAGTGAATACCATTCCAGAGTTTGACGACGAGAATCAAGAAGTTTCTTTGGTCGTTAACGTAGACCCGGGTAACCGAATTTATGTTCGTGATATTCGCTTCACGGGTAATAACTCAACCAAAGATGAAGTCCTTCGTCGTGAAATGCGTCAGATGGAAGGCAGTTGGTTGAACTCGAAATCGATTGAAACGGGTAAAACTCGTCTAAATCGTTTGGGCTACTTTGAAAATGTTGAAGTACAGACGGTTCGAGTTCCTGGTAGTGATGATCAAGTTGACCTAGTTTACTCTGTCAAAGAAGCAAACTCTGGTAGTGTTAACTTCGGTGTTGGCTACGGTACAGAATCGGGTGTGAGCTTCCAGGTTGGCCTGCAACAAGATAACTTTATTGGTAGCGGTAACCGTGTTGGTATCAACGCGATGATGAATGACTACCAGAAAAACATCAGTCTAGATTACCGTGATCCGTACTGGAACTTAGACGGTGTAAGCTTAGGTGGTAAGGTTTTCTATAACGAATTTGAAGCTAAAGAAGCCAATATCGTTGACTATACCAACGAAAGCTATGGCGCGAGCTTAACGTGGGGCTTCCCATTCGATGAGTTGAACCGTTTTGAATTCGGTGTCGGTTATACGCACAACAAGATCGGTAACTTATCGCCTTACTTGCAGGTAGAGCAGTTCTTACGAGCACAAGCAGACAACATTGATTCTAGTGGAGCGTTGAACACAAACGACTTCGACTTCAATATCTCTTGGACACGTAATAACTTAAACCGTGGCTATTTCCCAACAGCAGGTAACCATCAACGTGCATTCTATAAAATGACCGTACCTGGCTCTGACGTTCAATATTTCAAAATGCAGTACGATGTTCGTCAGTATGTGCCATTGACTAAAAAGCACGAGTTTACCCTCTTGTTCCGTGGCCGCTTAGGTTACGGTAATGGTTACGGTCAAACGGATGGTAACGATAACTTGTTCCCATTCTACGAAAACTACTACGCAGGTGGCTTTACATCGCTTCGTGGCTTTGGCTCAAACTCTGTTGGTCCTAAAGCGGTTTACCGTGATACATCTGGTTCAAACAATGGCGCAGATACAGCAACAGATGACTCTGTTGGTGGTAACGCCGTAGCGCTAGCAAGTGTTGAGTTGATTGTCCCAACACCATTTGCATCAGAAGAAGTACAAAACCAAATTCGTACCAGTATCTTCTTTGATATGGCAAGTGTTTGGGATACGGAGTTTGACTACCGCGATTCAGGTGCGGAATATGGTGACCGTTACTACTACGATTACTCAGATCCAACCAACTACCGCTCTTCTTACGGTGCGGCGTTGCAGTGGATGTCTCCAATGGGGCCACTAGTATTCTCACTAGCGAAACCAATTAAGAAATTTGATGGCGATGATGAAGAGTTCTTCACATTCACTATCGGTAGAACTTTCTAAAGAGGAAAATATTTTGAATAAAATGATCAAAGCGGCTGGGATTGGCCTTCTTGCACTGAGCTCTTCAATGTTTGCAAATGCGGCAGAAGCTGCACAGAAAATTGCTTACGTAAATACAGCTCAAGTTTTTCAAGCTCTTCCTCAACGTGAAGTTGTACTACAAAAAATGCAGAAAGACTTCAAAAGCAAAGCTGATGAACTGAAGTCAATCCAAGCACAAGCTAAAACAAAGATTGAGAAGCTACAACGTGACGGCGAGCTTTTGGGTCAAGACGAAGTTGAAAAGCTACGTATCGATATCGCGAAGCTCGACAGCGAGTACAAAGTGAAAGCACAAGCACTTGAAAAAGCAAGTGCGCGTCGTGAAGCTGAAGAAAAAGCGAAGCTTTTCAAAACGATTCAAGATGCAGTTAAGAAAGTCGCAGACAAAAATGGTTACGATCTTGTGATTGATATCTCTGCTTTGCAGTACGGCAAGCCAGAATACAATATCTCTGAAGACGTAATTAAAGCTCTAAAATAAGAAGTTATGAAGACATTAACATTAGCCGAATTGGCGACAATTACCGGGGGTGAGCTGTTTGGTGACGAGTCTCTCGTTGTAAGCCGTGTTGCTCCAATGGATAAAGCACAAGAAGGTGACGTAACCTTCTTGTCTAACCCAAAATACGCAAAACACCTTTCTGAGTGCCAAGCTACCGTTGTTATGGTAAAGGCTGAGCATAAAGATCAATGCGTTGGAAATGCGCTAGTGGTTTCAGACCCTTATGTCGCATTTGCTCGTGTGGTCCAAGCGATGGATACCACACCAAAACCGGCAGACGATATTGCACCAAGTGCTGTGATTGCCGCTGACGTTAAGATGGGTGAGAACGTTACAATCGGCGCTAACGCTGTGATTGAAACGGGCGTGGAACTCGGCGACAACGTAAGTGTTGGTGCTGGTTGTTTTATCGGTAAGAACGCCAAGCTAGGGAATAACACCAAGCTTTGGGCTAATGTCACTATCTACCATGAAGTGTCATTGGGTGATGACTGTCTCGTTCAATCGGGTACCGTCATTGGCTCTGATGGCTTCGGTTACGCGAATGACAAAGGCGAGTGGATTAAAATTCCTCAGCTTGGTTCAGTGCGTATCGGTAACCGCGTTGAGATTGGTGCTTGTACTACGATTGACCGCGGTGCACTCGAAGATACTATCATTGAAGACAATGTCATTCTGGATAACCAACTTCAAATCGCGCACAACGTGCAGATCGGATATGGTACCGTGATGCCTGGTGGTACTATTGTCGCGGGCAGTACAAAAATTGGTAAGTACTGCCAGATTGGCGGCGCGTCTGTTCTGAATGGCCATATCACTATCGCAGATGGTGTGGCGATTACAGGTATGGGCATGGTAATGCGCAGTATCGAAGAAAAAGGCCTTTACTCATCAGGTATCCCACTACAAACGAACAGAGAGTGGCGTAAGACCGCAACTCGAGTTCACCGTATTGATGAGATGAATAAGCGCCTAAAAGCGGTTGAAAAACAGCTGGAACAGAAAGAAGAAATTTAGAACAAGTTATCTTTCGCTCTGTATTTAACACGAAGGCTAACAAGTTCTAGTTCCATATTCTGTAAGAAGACTCGCGAAATGCGGGTCTTTTTCTTCTATAATGACGCGCTCTAAGTAGATTTAACTCCAAGATGGTGCGTATTTTGCTAGTATATTGCAAAGCGATTCGGCTTTACGACCTGTTGCCACGTTTGCCATCTTGGCGGCAAAAAATTGATATAGGAAGACGACTTTGACTACTGAAAAGAAAACGATGAACATCTCTGAAATTCAAGAGCTACTACCTCATCGCTACCCATTCTTATTGATCGACCGAGTGATAGACTTCCAAGAAGAGAAGTACCTTCACGCGATTAAAAACGTGTCGGTTAACGAACCTCAGTTCACAGGTCACTTTCCTCAACTACCAGTATTCCCAGGTGTTTTGATTTTAGAAGCAATGGCTCAGGCAACAGGCTTACTTGCATTTAAATCATTTGGTGCACCAACAGAAAATGAACTGTACTACTTTGCAAGCGTAGACGGCGCGAAATTCCGTAAACCAGTGGTTCCGGGCGACCAATTGGTTATTGAGGTAGAATTTCTGAAAGAACGTCGCGGCATTGCTGCATTTAGCGGTGTAGCAAAAGTTGACGGCGAAGTGGTATGTTCTGCAGAACTGAAGTGTGCTCGTCGAGAGTTTTAATATGATTCATGAAACCGCTAAAATCCACCCGGCAGCGGTGGTAGAAGAGGGCGCCAAAATTGGTGCTAACGTAACAGTAGGTCCTTTTACGTACATCACCTCTACGGTTGAAATTGGTGAAGGCACAGAAGTGATGTCTCACGTTGTGATCAAAGGTCACACAACTATTGGCAAAGATAACCGTATTTTCCCACATGCTGTCATTGGTGAAGAAAACCAAGACAAAAAATACGGTGGTGAAGACACAACTGTGGTTATCGGTGACCGTAACGTCATTCGTGAAGCGGTCCAAGTTCACCGCGGCACAGTGCAAGACAAAGCAACCACGATCATTGGTGATGACAACTTATTGTGTGTTAATGCACACGTTGCGCATGATGTTGTTATTGGTAACCACACTCATATCGGTAATAACTCGATTCTTGGTGGTCACGTTACTGTTGATGACTATGCCGGTGTGATGGCACTGTCTGCGATTCATCCGTTTTGTACAGTAGGCGCTTACGCATACATTGGCGGCTGTTCAGCTGTGGTGCAAGATGTCCCAGCTTATGTACTCGCGCAAGGTAACCACGCTACTCCATTCGGCTTGAACCTTGTTGGCTTGAAGCGTAATGGCTTTGAGAAACCAGAGATTCGTGCGCTACAAAAAGCGTATAAAGAAATCTACCGTTCAGGTAAGACGCTAGAAGAAGTGAAGCCTATTCTGGCTGAAATGGCTCAAGAGTGGCCGGCTGTGAAGCGTTTCTCAGATATTCTGGAAACGACGGAACGTGGCATTATTCGTTAATTGGCGAATGAACCAATAAATAAAAAGATCGTGACCAAATTTGAGGTTACGATCTTTTTGTGTTTTATGGATAAGGCAAACCGTTATCCATAGCGCACAGGAAAAATAGCGAAGTAGATATGGAAAGACCATTACGTATTGGCATCATTGCCGGAGAATTGTCTGGCGATACGCTAGGTGAAGGCTTTATCAAAGCAGTAAAGCAACAATATCCAGACGCAGAGTTCGTAGGCATTGGTGGTCCGAAAATGATAGCCCAAGGTTGCGAGTCTCTGTTTGATATGGAAGAGCTTGCGGTGATGGGATTAGTCGAGGTTTTAGGCCGCTTACCGAGACTTCTTAAAGTGAAAGCTGAGCTCGTTCAGTATTTTACTCAGAATCCGCCTGATGTTTTCGTCGGGATCGATGCTCCTGACTTCAACTTACGCCTGGAGCTTGACCTCAAGCAAGCGGGCATTAAAACCGTTCATTACGTGAGTCCGTCTGTTTGGGCTTGGCGTCAGAAGCGCATCTTTAAAATAGAAGCGGCAACGAACTTGGTGCTAGCATTTCTTCCGTTTGAGAAAGCGTTCTACGACAAATTTAATGTACCTTGCGAGTTCATTGGTCATACCTTGGCTGATGCCATCCCACTAGAATCAGAACAAGCGCCTGCACGTGAGTTGCTTGGTTTAGAACAAGATAAAAAGTGGCTTGCTGTCCTGCCAGGCAGTCGTGGTAGCGAGTTAAAAATGCTCTCAGAGCCATTTATTGAAACCTGCAAGTTACTCCATAAAAAATTTCCAGAACTGGGGTTTGTTGTCGCGCTTGTTAATCAAAAACGCCGTGAGCAGTTTGAACAAGCATGGAAAGAGCTAGCGCCAGAGTTGGACTTCAAGTTAGTTGATGACACCGCACGCAACGTCATCACCGCATCCGATGCCGTGATGTTGGCCTCCGGTACCGTAGCGTTGGAGTGTATGCTTCTCAAGCGTCCAATGGTGGTGGGTTATCGTGTGAATGCATTTACTGCTTTCTTAGCTAAACGTCTATTGAAAACGAAGTATGTGTCATTGCCGAATATCTTGGCGGATGATGAGCTCGTCAAAGAATATCTACAAGATGAGTGCACACCAGACAATTTGTTTACTGAGGTTTCTCGCTTATTGGAAAGCGACAATAAACCGATGTTAGATAAGTTTACGGAAATGCATCATTGGATCCGTAAAGATGCGGATCAACAAGCCGCAAACGCGGTTCTAAAACTGATTGAAAAATAGAGATTTATCATGGCTGTTAAACCAAAAGCGACCAAAACCAAAGTTGAACTCCCTCCGTTTGAATATCCGCAAGGTTACCAGCTTGTGGCCGGAGTCGACGAGGTAGGACGTGGCCCTTTGGTGGGAGACGTCGTCACCGCTGCGGTTATCCTTGATCCTCACAATCCTATTGAAGGGTTGAACGATTCGAAAAAATTGACCGAAAAGAAACGCATGGCGTTGCTTCCTGAAATCAAAGAAAAAGCATTGGCGTGGGCGGTCGGGCGTTGTTCTCCTGAAGAAATCGATCAACTGAATATTTTGCAGGCGACTATGGTTGCGATGCAGCGTGCAGTGGCGGGGTTACAGGTTCAACCTGATTTGGTGTTGATTGATGGTAACCGTTGTCCGGAGCTGCCAATGGATGCTCAAGCTGTAGTAAAAGGCGATCTACGTGTTGCCGAAATCAGTGCGGCGTCAATTATTGCCAAAGTCGTGCGTGACCAAGAGATGGAAGAGTTGGATAAACTTCATCCACAATTTGGCTTCGCGAAGCACAAAGGTTACCCAACTAAAGCGCACTTTGAAGCGATTGAGCAACACGGAGTGATCAGTGAACACCGCAAGAGTTTCAAGCCAGTAAAAAAAGCGTTAGGCATAGAATAATCAAACGATCTAATTGGTGTTATAAACCCAACCTCTTTAGGTTAGAATCCCCAACAAAATAGAGTTACACGGTACCTGTTAATGTCAGATCCCAAATTCATCCACCTGCGTGTTCATAGTGACTTCTCGATGGTGGATGGCCTCAACAAAGTTCCGCCAATCGTAAAGAAAGTTGCTGAGCTCGGTATGCCCGCAATGGCGTTGACCGACTTTACCAACCTATGTGGTTTGGTGAAGTTTTACGGTACGGCGCATGGCAGTGGTGTTAAACCGATCATTGGTGCTGACTTTAAAATGCAGTCGGACGAGTTTGGTGAAGAGCTGACACAAGTGACTTTGCTTGCGGCGGATAATGTAGGTTATAAGAACCTGACGTTATTGATATCAAAAGCGTACTTACGTGGACATGTTCAACACCACCCTGTGATTGATAAAGCCTGGTTGGCTGAAATGTCTGAAGGCTTGATTGTATTATCCGGCGGTAAAAGCGGGGAAATTGGTCGCGGCCTTTTGAAAGGCAACCGTCAAATAGTGCAGGGGTGTGTTGATTTTTATAAACAGCATTTTCCAGATCGCTTTTATCTTGAGCTACTTCGTACCGGTCGTCCAGATGAAGAAACTTATCTTCACTTTGCGGTTGAATTGGCAGAGCAGCAAGACTTGCCAGTAGTGGCGACCAATGAAGTTGTATTCCTGAGTCCAGACCTATTTGATGCTCATGAAATACGCGTAGCGATTCACGATGGTTACACATTAGAAGATCCGCGTAGGCCAAAAAACTACAGTCCGCAGCAATATCTTCGTACAGAAGAAGAAATGTGTGAGCTGTTTGCTGATATTCCTGAAGCGTTAGAAAACAGTGTCGAGATAGCGAAGCGTTGTAACGTGACTGTGCGCTTAGGTGAGTACTTCCTACCAGCTTTCCCAACCGAAGGGATGAAAGAGACTGAGTTCCTAGTCATGAAATCCCGAGAGGGGTTGGAAGAGCGTTTAGAGTTCCTATTTCCAGATGAGGAAGAGAGAAAACGTCGCCGCCCTGAATATGATGAACGTCTTCAGATAGAGCTAGATGTTATCAACCAAATGGGATTTCCTGGTTACTTCTTGATCGTAATGGAGTTCATCCAGTGGTCAAAAGATAATGGAATTCCTGTCGGTCCTGGACGTGGTTCCGGTGCTGGTTCTTTGGTGGCTTACGCACTAAAAATCACCGATCTGGATCCACTAGAATACGACTTGCTGTTCGAACGTTTCTTGAACCCAGAACGTGTTTCGATGCCCGATTTCGACGTCGATTTCTGTATGGATAAACGTGACCAGGTTATTGACCACGTTGCGGAAATGTACGGTCGTGACGCGGTGTCTCAGATCATCACGTTTGGTACCATGGCGGCAAAAGCGGTAATCCGTGACGTTGGCCGCGTATTGGGCCACCCATTTGGTTTTGTTGATCGTATTTCAAAGCTGATCCCGCCCGATCCAGGTATGACGCTAGATAAAGCGTTTAAAGCTGAACCTGCACTACCTGAATTGTATGAGGCCGATGAGGAAGTTAAAGAACTCATCGACATGTGTCATATTTTGGAAGGCTGTACGCGAAACGCCGGTAAACACGCTGGTGGTGTTGTAATTTCACCTACAACAATTACCGATTTTGCGCCAATTTATGCAGACGCTGAAGGTCACTTTCCGGTTACTCAATTTGATAAAAACGATGTTGAGACCGCTGGCCTAGTTAAGTTTGACTTCTTAGGTTTACGTACCTTAACCATTATTGACTGGGCGTTAGGGCTGATTAACCCACGCCTAGAGCGAGAAGGTAAAGAACCGGTTCAAATTGAATCCATACCGTTAGAAGACCCCGCCTCTTTCCGTTTGTTGCAAAACTCTGAAACGACAGCAGTATTCCAGCTTGAATCTCGAGGCATGAAAGAGCTGATCAAACGACTTCAGCCAGACTGTTTCGAAGACATCATCGCATTGGTAGCACTCTTCCGTCCGGGTCCTTTGCAATCGGGCATGGTAGATAACTTTATCGACCGTAAACATGGTCGAGAAGCGATCTCTTATCCAGATGAAAAGTGGCAACACGAGTCGCTAAAAGAGACGCTAGATCCAACCTACGGCATCATCCTGTACCAAGAGCAGGTAATGCAGATTGCGCAGATCTTAGCAGGTTACACGCTAGGTGGTGCGGACATGCTTCGTCGTGCAATGGGTAAGAAAAAGCCAGAAGAGATGGCAAAACAACGTGCTATCTTTGAAGAAGGTGCGATAAAGAACGGTATCGATGGCGAGTTGGCGATGAAAATCTTCGACTTGGTAGAGAAGTTCGCCGGTTATGGTTTTAACAAATCGCACTCTGCTGCTTATGCATTGGTTTCTTATCAGACTCTTTGGCTGAAAACACATTACCCTGCCGAATTTATGGCTGCGGTAATGACAGCCGATATGGATAACACGGAAAAAGTCGTTGGCTTGGTCGATGAGTGTTTCCGTATGAAGCTCACCGTGCTGCCACCAGACATCAACTCTGGCTTATATCGCTTTAATGTTGATGAAAATGGCGCAATTGTTTACGGTATTGGTGCGATAAAAGGGGTAGGTGAGGGTCCTATCGATGCGATTCTTGAGGCGAGAAATAAAGGTGGTCACTTTAAAGACCTATTTGATTTCTGTGCTCGAGTTGATCTAAAACGCGTCAATAAACGAGTGATAGAGAAGCTGATTTACGCGGGCGCGTTGGATCGACTAGGCCCACACCGCGCGGCGATGATGGCGTCACTCAATGATGCGGTAAAAGCAGCAAGTCAACATCACCAAGCTGAAGCGTTTGGTCAAACGGATATGTTTGGTGTGCTAACGGATGCACCTGAAGAAGTAGAGCATAAGTATACGCAGGTTCCGCCTTGGCCAGAAAAAGTGTGGTTAGAGGGCGAGCGTGATACCCTAGGTCTATATTTGACAGGGCACCCAATTAACGCCTACGTAAAGGAACTAAACAAATACACCAGTTGTCGACTAAAAGACGCAACGCCCACTCGCCGCGACCAATCTGTCACGGTGGCAGGTCTGGTTATTGCCGCTCGTGTAATGACGACTAAGCGTGGTACACGAATTGGCATTATGACACTGGATGACCGAAGTGGTCGCATGGAAGTGATGTTGTTCTCAGATGCACTGGATCGATACGCTGAACTTCTCGAAAAAGACAGAATTTTGGTCGTTTCTGGACAGGTCAGCTTTGATGACTTCAACGGTGGCCTTAAAATGTCGGCGCGTGAAGTTATGGATCTCGGCAGTGCGCGCGAGAAATACGCTCGTGGTTTGTCGGTATCGATAGATGCAAATCAGATCAACGATCAGTTTTTTGAGCAGTTCAGCCGTATTTTAGAACCGCACAAAGCCGGAACCGTACCCGTCAATGTATACTACCAGCGTGCCGACGCCAGAGCGCGGTTAACATTGGGCACCGAGTGGCGAGTTACGCCAAGTGATACATTACTCGACGATTTAAAACAGTTGCTTGGCAAAAGCCAGGTAGAACTCGAATTTAACTAAAAATTCAGCGCAATATGTTAGACGCTGAGTAAACAAGGATTCATAGATGAGCCTAAACTTTCTTGAATTTGAAAAGCCAATTGCAGAACTAGAAGCGAAAATTGAAGCATTACGTGATGTCTCTCGTCACGGTGGTGATTCTGCGATTGACCTGGATAAAGAAATCGAACAGCTTGAGAAGAAAAGCTTAGAGCTGAAGAAAAAAACCTTCAGTGACCTAGGTGCATGGGAAACAGCTCAACTGGCTCGTCACCCACTACGTCCTTACACGCTGGATTACATCCAACACGCTTTTGAGGAGTTTGATGAATTAGCGGGTGACCGCGCGTTTGCAGACGACAAAGCGATTGTGGGTGGCATGGCTCGCCTTGAAGGCCGCCCTGTGATGATCATTGGTCACCAAAAAGGTCGTGAGACCAAAGAAAAGGTGAAACGTAACTTTGGTATGCCGAAACCAGAAGGCTACCGTAAGGCTCTACGCTTGATGGAAATGGCAGAGCGTTTCAACATGCCGATCATCACATTTATTGACACGGCTGGCGCATACCCAGGTGTGGGCGCAGAAGAACGTGGTCAATCTGAAGCTATCGCGAAAAACCTAAAAGTGATGTCTGGTCTTAAAGTACCAGTAATCTGTAACGTTGTCGGTGAAGGCGGTTCTGGTGGTGCATTAGCAATCGGTGTAGGCGACTACGTGAACATGCTTCAGTACTCTACGTACTCAGTAATTTCTCCTGAGGGTTGTGCTTCAATCTTATGGCGTGATTCAGACAAAGCGCCACAAGCGGCAGAGGCAATGGGCCTAACTGCTCCGCGTCTTAAAGAGCTTGAACTGATCGACGAAATCATTGAAGAGCCACTAGGCGGCGCTCATCGCGATCATGTTCAAATGGCAGCGAATATGAAAGCGACACTACTTCGTCAGCTAGAAGATCTAGAACAATTGGATGAAGAGACGCTACGTGAGCGTCGTTACCAGCGTCTAATGAGCTACGGTTACTGTTAATTTCGGTGATTGCTATTAAGCGTTAGCTGATATCTCAAGTGATAACAGTTAAAATAGAAAGGGTTGGATGAGAGTCCAGCCCTTTTTTTGTACCTATCGGATCGCTTATGGAATCGCTTTACCCGCATTTTGCTCAAGTTCTCGGCCGCTACTATCAATTAGGCACTAAGGTTGTCTTGGCGTTTAGCGGAGGAGTGGATTCACGTCTTTTACTCGAATTACTCAGTCGCTACCAACAAGCGCACTCTGTAGAGTGTCACGCTGTGTATGTGCACCATGGTTTAAGCTCGAATGCCGATAATTGGGCCGATAAATGCTTACTTTGGGCACAACAAGTGGGGATATCGTGCTCGATCGAGCGAGTGAGCTTAGACATCAGCAATGGTGAAAGTATTGAACTTCTTGCTCGTGAAGCTCGCTACCAAGCCTTAACTAAGTACATTCAAGAAGGTGATATACTGTTGACTGGTCAACATGCCGACGATCAAATAGAGACTTTTCTCCTTGCGCTTAAGCGCGGCAGCGGGCCTAAAGGGTTATCTTCGATGGCGGAGAGTATGCCGTTTTCTTGCGGATCTCTAGTTCGACCATTGCTTACTATCAAGCGGAAGACCATCGAAGAAGCCGCTACTAAATTAGGCTTGGAGTGGGTGGAAGACGAAAGCAATCAAGATACCCGTTATGATCGTAACTTTCTTCGTCATTGTGTTATTCCTGAATTGTCTGGTCGCTGGCCGAGTATCCATCAAGCGGTTCAGCGCAGTGCAAGTTTATGTGCTCAACAAGAAGCGCTATTGGATGAACTATTGAGCGCGGTGTTTGAACGCGCTTTACAAACGGATCTAAGTTTGAGTATTGAAGAACTGGCTAAGCACAGTGGATTAGCGCGTGCGCGCTTGATTCGTATGTGGCTGTCTAAGCTTAATACTAGTATGCCGACTCAGGTACAACTCAATCTCATCTGGAATGAAGTCGCATTAGCTCAGCAAGATGCCAACCCCAAACTACAACTTAAACAAGGTGAAGTGCGCCGTTTTCGAAATTGTCTCTATTGGGTAACGGAAACGGCTGACGTCACTGAGTGGCAAAGTACGATTCAAGTTGATGCGACTTTGTCGCTGCCAGAGCGGCTAGGGGAGCTGACCTTAACGACGAGTTCTAGCAACGCAACGATTGCGCTTCCGAGTCAGCCAGAATTGCTTCGCGTGACCTTTAATCCGGAAGGCTTATCAGCGCATCCAACCACGCGTAATCACAGTCGAAAACTGAAGAAGTTGTTCCAAGAATACAATGTGCCAAGCTGGCTGCGTCGTCAAATTCCGATTTTGATGTATCAAGACCGAGTCGTTGCTGTGGCAGATCTGTTCGTTGATCAGGCATTTAATGGTCAAGATTGTGAACTTATTTGGCGCAGGTAATGAAAATTCATGCCACAATGTCGATTATAAAATATAAAAATCCTTAAATAATAATTGATTAGGTGAAGCAATGAAGAAAACAATCATGGGTGCAATGGTGGCGTTAACCATGTTCAGTGGGCAAGCTCTAGCTGCGGGAGATGTCGCAGCAGGTCAAGCAAAGTCGGGAGTATGCGCGGCGTGTCATGGCGCTGATGGTATTGCTGTCATTCCGGGTTACCCAAATCTGAAAGGGCAAAATGAGCAATATATTATCAGTTCAATTAAAGCTTATAAAAATAAAGAGCGAACAGGTGGGCTTGCTGCTGTGATGCAAGCTCAAGCTTCATTGTTGTCTGATGAAGACATCGCTAACCTAGCGGCTTACTACGCAAGTTTGAAGTAAACGCGAGTCTGAAGTAAAGCTTGGACGATTGGGCATTGAGCAGTCCTCATTGGGTTTTATCAACTCACGATATTCGCTATGTTAATTTGCTCAGCCTGGATTTTCGCTGGTGGATCAGAGACAAACATTGAATGTTGCGAAACGCTAAACGATAATAAGCGCAATCGATTGAAGCTTAAGGGATGAACATGAAAAAAATTGAAGCGATTATCAAGCCATTTAAACTGGATGATGTTCGAGAAGCGCTAGCTGAAGTTGGCATTACAGGGATGACCGTCTCTGAAGTGAAAGGCTTTGGTCGCCAAAAAGGTCACACCGAGCTTTACCGTGGTGCAGAGTACATGGTGGACTTTCTACCTAAAGTGAAGCTCGAAATCGTTGTAACGGAAGATGTGGCTGATAAATGCGTAGAGACAATCATTGAAACCGCGCAAACTGGTAAGATTGGTGATGGTAAAATATTCGTCACTGATATTGAGCGTGTGGTTCGTATTCGTACTGGTGAAGAAGACGAAGACGCGATCTAAGGTTTCTTGTCACCTGTTTCGTATTTATTATGCTAAAAGGGAGCCAAGTGGCTCCTTTTTTGTTGTTTGCTTATTAGTGAAATCATTTAACCCGAGATTGGTTGTTCTAGATTTCGGGTGCCTACATTCAGGTTTGTCGTATGTTTAAGCGTTTTTTTCTGGCGTTAGCTTTTCTCGTAATAGCGGTATTGGTTGGCTTCCAGGTTATTTTCACCGTACCAGATCAGCCGCAAATTATTACTCAAACAGGTACCGAGCTGACACAAGATATCAGGTGCATCGAATTTAGCGATTCAAAAGCTCTCGATCATGACGGCAAAATCAATGTGCTTGTCTGGAATATCTACAAACAGAACCGGGCTAACTGGCAACGTGCACTCGATGAGTTTTCTGCTGATAAGCAGTTACTGTTATTGCAAGAAGCCAGCATGACACCATCATTTAAACAGTGGTTGGTGGATGGTCGCTGGGTTAGTAATCAAGTGAGTGCTTTTAAGGCGCTGGGTAGCGGTGCCGGTGTAATTAGTATTGCTCAAGGGCAACCAGAAAAAGCCTGCGCTTACACCTCTAAAGAGCCGTGGCTTCGCTTACCTAAGTCTGCATTATATAGCCAGTATCACTTGAGTAATGGCGAGAAACTCGCAGTGGTGAATGTACATGCGATTAACTTCACCGTAGGTACAAAAGAGTATGTATCGCAGTTAACGGCGCTTGAAATGCTTTTAAAGCATCATGTGGGGCCAATTCTATTTGCTGGAGACTTCAATAGCTGGAGTGAATCTCGCGTTAATGCGATGAGGCAGGCCTTAAAGGCTGCGGACTTACAAGAGGTGACGTTCTTGCCGGATCATCGAGTCCAATTTATAACAGGGTTACCACTGGACCATGTGTTTTACCGAGGTCTGACGCTTAAGTACGCAAAAGCGCCGCAGAGCGACGCTTCCGATCATAACCCATTGTTATTGTCATTTACGTTAAATAACTAGCTTAGGTTACCACAATATAAAGTGCCCAAATAACGTAGAAGAATACCCATGGCAGGCTTGCTATCACCAAAGCTTGGCCACGTTCAAACTCCGTCCACGTCAGTACAACGCCGTAGCCGAGCACAATGTACCAAGGCAGAAGCAAAGGTAACGAGCTAGCGAAATGAGACCATTCGTTAGTAAGAGGCAGCTTTAATAGACCATTGAGGCTATTTAAATCGGCAGCGTAAGTCATTACCTGACCATGCTTGAGTAGCAAGCTCGCGTAGCTTGCTACATCGCCCAATACTGCTGGGAATAAGATAGCACACGATGCGGCAAACCATTTCCAGTAACCGTATTGTTGTTTGCTTGCCTTTGTTGCAAGAAAGAACCAAAGCGCGAGCAATAGTAAGGTGGCAAAGCGGTTGAATACATCATTGATGATCGCGCTTGCCATTAGCGTGTTTGGTTCTAATAGCTCAATCTGCTTCGGGTCGATTTGCTGAAATTGCGCAGCAAGTTGGTCACTGAGCCACGTGAAATCGACATTCGAAAAGTAAGCACCCCAGAATAAAAACGGACTAAGCATCAGGAAGATGAACGGTTGCCATCCCCATCCACCGCGTTGATAAAGCGCAAGAAAACAAGATGTTGGAGAACGAAAAATGTCCAACAGCATCACAAGTGGATTGCTTGATGGGTTCATACACTTACCTTCGTTACGTCAACGTACAACTTAAGCTTTTGACCTGGTTGTAAGTATTTTTTCTTGTGTAGCGAGTTCCATTTCACGATGTCGTTCGTTTTTACTTTGAACTTGCTTGCAATGCCGCTAATGGTGTCGCCAGAGCGAACGTTGTAGAAAACGGTACGGATCACAGAACCTTTGTCTGAGTCTTTCCAAATCACTAGCTTTTGACCCACACGCAATGGATCTTTAGGGCCCATACCATTCCATTTAGCTAACGATTTATACGACACTTTATTGTTACGTGCGATTGACCACAAACTTTCTCCAGACTGAACGACATGGGTGAGCTTGAGTTGACCACGAGCACGAGATTGAGTCTTGTTTAATCGGTTTTGTGCCGTTAATGCATATTTTGCATCGTCTTTTGTTGATGTCGGAATCAACAGGTATTGACCAATACGAATATTGTTATTCGATAGGCCGTTGGCACGTCGAATGACTTTCGTGGTTGTGCCGTATTTATTAGCTAGCACGCTTAAAGAGTCACCAGATTTCACCTTGTAGCGAGCGACCTTCATCCCTTTACCGCGATTTTTCTCCACCTTGGTGAGAAAAGTCTCTTTTTTCTCTACGGGAATCAAAAGTTGGTGCGGCCCCTCAGGCGCTGTCGACCACTGGTTGTATGCTGGGTTGTAACTCTGCAACTCTTTTACGCTAATGCCGGCATAATCTGCGGCAATAGCCAGATCTAACTGCTCTTCTGGATCAACAAGCGTTAGAACAGGCTTGTTTGGAATTGCAGGAATATTAAGTCCGTACTTGTCTTGGTTTGCGATAACGTCAGCCAAGGCCAATAGCTTAGGAACGTAACTGCTGGTCTCTTTTGGTAAGTCTAATGAGAAGAAATCGATAGGTTTACCGAGCTTTTTATTCTTACGAATTGCGCTAGAAACTCGGCCTCCACCGCTGTTATAAGCGGCGATTGCATGTTCCCAGTTACCATCAAAACGCTCGTTTAGTTGTACTAGGTAGTCCAGCGCTGCATCCGTTGCTGCTGCCACATCTCTGCGACCGTCATACCAGTAGTTTTGCTCTAATCCCATCATTTTTCCGGTGCCTGGGACAAATTGCCACAACCCAGCCGCGCTACCATGTGAGTAGGCAAAGGCATCGAATGAACTTTCCACTACAGGAAGTAATGCAAGCTCCATTGGGAGTCCGCGCTCTTCGATACGTTTTGTGATCATGTATAGAAAAGGAGTCGCACGCTTAGATACCGTGTAAAGGTGATTTGGGTGCTTTAAATACCACGTACGGTAGTAGTCCACTTTCTTGTGGTTTGGGATATCCATGTCCAGCTGCATGGCGATACGTTGCCACACATCTTCTTGTTCTTGGGGGGAGAGAACTTTAGGCGCGTCGTTAGCGGATTTTTTTGCTAGTGACGATTTATTGCCCGGTTGAGCTTTTACTGCATTTTGCTTTGCAGTCTGCTCAGATTTATTGGTTTCTGGTGTAGAAGACGTTGAATCTGACTGAGTCAATTGACAGCCAGATAATAACAACGCCAACGCCCAAGTATACTTCAAACGCATGGATTCAGCCTATTTAGGGCCTGTTTATCTTCACCTGCCTGTCGCGCAACGTAATGTGCGTGGCAGTCGCAAGATAATAGACATCTTTTAAACACTAACTAATTTATAGAGGCAAAGAGCTTCTAATTATGCAATGGGGAGAAATTCAAATAGATTTATATCAACCCCAAACGTAAGAGAAGCGCCAGTGGCGCTTCTCGAAAAATCAGTCCCTGATAATACTGGGGTCTTGCAAACTTACAAGCAGAAAATGGTTAAAATTCGTTCTTCCACTCGCGTAAAGCAGTAAAAACCGAGCATGGATCGCTATTTTTAATGCGACTAGCAACAGATTGAACCACGTCAGGGTTAGAGGTTCGCAAGAACGGATTAATCCACTTTTCTTTGCGTATTGTTGTTGGAAGTGTCGGAATGTTGAGTGCTCGCAGTCGGTTTACATCGTCGCGATATTGGCGAAGTTGCTCATTGTCAGGTTCAACCGCTAGAGCAAACGCCACGTTACTCGCCGTGTATTCATGTGCGCAGAAGACTTGAGTTTCTTCTGGTAGAGACGTTAGTTTGCTCAGTGATTCAAACATTTGCTCAGGCGTACCTTCAAAAATACGACCGCAGCCAGCAGAAAAGAGCACATCACCGCAAAACAGTTTTCCGTCCCCAACGTAACCGATATGGCCCAAAGTATGGCCGGGTAACCCAAGTACTAAGAAAATCTCACCAAACAACTCCAGCTTGTCGCCTTCTTCCATTGGTGTCGTTAGGGTTGGAATTGGCTCTGATTTTGGGCCCACAACGGCGACGTCAGGAAATGCACGCACTAAGTCTGGAACGCCACCAATGTGATCGTTGTGGTGGTGCGTAATTAAAATCGCTTCTAAAGTTAATTCGTTAGCCTGCAGAAATTCTAATACTGGCTTCGCATCGCCCGGATCAACGACTGCGCAGCGCTTATCGCTATTTTGTATCAGCCAGATGTAATTATCATTAAATGCGGGTATGCTTTTGATCTCTAACACGATTCGTTCTCCGTCACCCATTTTAGTCAGGTGGTTAATGAAACCAGCACTCAGCAACAAAACTATACCACACCCGTCGACTTGGTCAGCAATGAACAACGGTCCGTGGGTGCTTGAGTCAATCCAGACCCGACTTGATGAATGGTGTCCGAAACTCTTCGGCTACCATATGCTCAAACTGGGCGGGTTGAGCTGTGAGCTAACCAGCTGTAATTGTAACATTCAACACCAAGTCAACGTAGATATCCAGAACCCGTTGCATAATGTGATTGCAGATGGTTACGAATTACCCTTTTTGGAAAAAAGCTTTGATGTTGTGATACTCGCTCATCAGCTCGACTATGCAAGCGATCCACACCGTTTGTTGCGTGAAGTCGATAGAGTGATGATGGATGATGGCTATGTAATTATTACTGGATTCAACCCATTAAGCTTGACTGGATTAGCGAGTTTACTTCCATGGCGTAAACATAATTTGCCTTGGAGTGGACGAATGTTTACGTCGAACCGCATCAAAGATTGGTTAGGGTTACTTAATTATCAAGTGATTCATTGTGATCGTTATGCGCTGTTTCCGATGAAACGTTACCGTACGATGTGGACATGGTTGGAAAATAGTCTTGGTGATTGGGCATCACCCGCTGGGAGTTTGTATTACATAGTCGCGCGGAAACGGACATACCCTCTCAAGCCTATCAAACCGCATTGGCGCTTGAAGAAAAAGCTCACACCACTTGGGGTGATGAATCGAGAGGGTAACACTATGAGGAAAGAATCTCGCTAAGAGGGTTGGTAACCTGTATCTTCCTCAGTTGGGTTTTCTGCAGCAGTCCGGGCTAGCTCATCACACATTTCGTTCTCACGATGGCCTGCGTGGCCTTTTACCCAATGCCATTCAACTTGATGGCGTGCGGTTTCTTTGTCTAGAGCTTGCCATAAATCGGCATTCTTCACGGGTTTTTTATCCGCTGTTTTCCAACCACGCTTCTTCCAGTTATGGATCCACTGAGTAATACCTTGGCGCACATATTGGCTGTCAGTCGTTAAAGTGACTTTACAAGGTTGTTTTAACGTCTGTAGCGCGACGACAGCCGCCAACATTTCCATGCGGTTGTTGGTAGTTAACGTATAGCCTTTGGAAAGTGTCTTTTCTACGTCTTTGTAACGCAATACTATGCCGTAACCACCTGGTCCTGGGTTACCTAAACAAGAACCGTCAGTGAAAATCTCAACGTGTTTGGTCATATTTTTTGGTACTATTAGCCGAAACATTTAATAAAGCATAGTCTGACATACATAACCTTATGAATACCAGCAGCAATTCTGAATATAACCGCATTGTCGTTCTCGATACCGAAACCACAGGTATGAACCGCGAGGGTGGTCCTCACTACATGGGACACCGCATTATTGAAATCGGTGCCGTGGAGATCATCAACCGTAAGCTGACTGGTCGTCACTTCCACGTTTATTTAAAACCCGATCGTGAAATCCAACCAGAAGCGGTTGAAGTTCACGGTATTACGGATGAATTCTTGGTTGATAAACCGGAATACGCGAGCGTGCACCAAGAGTTTCTTGAGTTTATTAAAGGCGCAGAACTTGTTGCCCACAACGCGCCCTTCGATACCGGCTTTATGGATTACGAGTTTGGCATGCTCGATCCTAACATCGGCAAAACTGACGACTACTGCAAGGTGACCGACACCCTTGCAATGGCGAAGAAAATCTTCCCTGGTAAGCGAAACAACCTTGATATCTTATGTGAACGTTACGGTATTGATAACTCGCACCGTACACTCCACGGAGCTTTGCTCGATGCGGAGATTCTAGCCGACGTTTACCTCTTTATGACGGGTGGTCAAACGAGTCTAGAATTTAACGCGAATAAACAAGAGGGTGGAGTAGAAACCATTCGTCGTATTGAAGGAAGAAAAGCGCTAAAGGTTTTGCGCGCAAGTGCCGATGAACTAGAAGCTCACCAAAAAAGATTAGAGTTGGTGAACGACTGTATTTGGCATCAATAGGAGAAGCTATGTTGAGGGCTTTGTTGGTCGCGTTTTTAGCGATATGGAGTAGTCTCTCGAGTGCTGCGAGTGAATCTACAATGTCTTTGTTAGACAATCGCTTTCGAGTTGATCCAACCATCGAGCAGATCACGTTTTTGGTTTATCGTGAGCAAAGTTCTCAGCCAGTCGTTTTAGTCCGTCCTGACGGTAAAAAATACTATGCTTGGGGCTCTTACGACAATGTACGTTGGTATCAAGAAGCCTCTCTCGATATTATTTCCGTTGATAACCCTATGCCAGGTCCATGGCAGGCTGTGGGGAAAGTTACACCTAAAAATAACATCCGCTTAATTTCTCACCTAAAGCTCAGTACGGATCGGTTCCCAAACCGATTATATAATGGGGAAGCGCTTAAGTTTACAGCTCGCCTGACCTCCGACGGCAAACCTCTTGTATTGCGCGACTTCCTTGATCGCGTGAATCTGCGCGTGACATTTACCAAGTTTGTCGAAAATGAAGATGAGCTGATCAAAGAAGCTCGTCCAGTGCCGATGGTTGTGGGTGAGTTTTCTGATGACGGCCGCGGCTTGGATGAAAAAGCAGGGGATGGTGTGTTTACGGTTCAGCTCCCGATAGACGTTGAGCCTGGTAAGTACCGCGCGCGCATCACGTCTGGCAATGGCGTATTCTTACGAGCGCAAGAACAAGTCATCTTGGTTTATCCGAACCCAATCTCTCGTACTTTTATTCAGGCTCGTAATTCCGATAAGCCACACCAATTAGTGGTGAGTGGCGAGCAAGGTATGATTGCACCAGGCTCTATAGCAGTCACAGTGAAAAAGGACGCTCCCGATGGTTTCATTAGTTACAGCCAAGGACAGGTCTCTAAAGATGGAATGAGAGTTACGTTGAACCTCAATAACGATGCTGAGCTTGGTAAGTACGCATGGCGCGGCGAGATCTTTGCCACTGATTTTGCAACCCAGCGTCCGTTGGTGTTTCCTATTCCAGAGCAAACCTTCAGTGTTGTTGATGAAGTTGATCTAGAAGCTGCTCGAATTGCAAAAGAAGCTGAATTAGCCGAGCAACGCCGTATTGAAATGGAAAAGCAAATTATCGCTGAGCGGGAGGCTGAGCGTAAGCGCAGCATGATTATTATCGCGGTAGGTAACTTGATAATGCTGCTGATTGTGATCATTGCATGGATAGTCTGGCGCAAAATTAAAGCGAAGCGCGATGCCATGCCAGAGATGCAATTAGAAGTACCAAAGAAATAGTAGTAACACACACATAAAGCGAGAAACGGAGCCAATCGGCTCCGTTTTTTTTTCAAGTTACCAAATTGGAAGAAGAAAAATGGATAAATTATGAATATTTAAGTTTACTGTACTCAAATATATGTTTGGGATTTTATATAAATAATATATCATTTTTACTTTCTAAATTGGTTGCATTTTTAATGTGACTAACTTTCAAAACAATCAATTAAAGATAAAAGAAATAATGAATAAAATTTTAGCTTTTTTTTGTGCAGTGATAATTGTAGGTTGTTCTTCTATTGATAATGGTGTTAATAATCCAGATTCGGGAAGTAATAATTTAAAATCACTTGATACCTTCACTTTCGATCCCTTAAGTAAAATCCAAAAAGTAGAAATACCAACTTATTATGATGGCTTGTTTGATACAGCAAGACCCTATTTAGATGAAAAGTACCCTTACACCTATGTCAGTAAACCTCAAGCATACATAATTGATGACGAGATTATTTCTTTTGCTCCTTGGTTTCCTGTCGAAGGAAGGTTTACGGTTTTTCCAACCGCTCACTATATAGTTATAACTCAAGAAACCGAGAGTGGCTTAGTCTCCGCACGATTTAATCATGAACAAGTAATTAAGCTGTTAAGTGAAGAGTATAAAATTACTGAGCATACAAGTCCGTTTTTTCATTATGTTCTAGAGGTTTCTCCAAGTGAACAAGCCAATTTTGTAGAAGATATCCATAAAAAATTGAGTAGACTTCCTTCAGAATAAGGATTGTTGGTTAAATTTTGGTCAATAAAGTCAGGGGTTCTGGCTTTATTGATTGCATGGAGTTCTATTTATATTGATTTGGGCTTTGTAATAGGTAGTACGCCATAATAACAAAAGCCGATCTTGTAGGGTTTCTGGATAAATATTCAGCTGTGCGTGATAAATAAGAATAAGTAAACGCGAGGTCTCTGATGAAATACAAAAAGCGTCAGAAGTATAAATACACTCTCCATTCTGAAGAAAAGATTGAGACTCACATTTCAGTGAGTAACGCGTATGACAGCCCTTTTCTTAGTTTGTCCAAACAAGGCGTGTTAACGATTAAAAAGGGCTATGCATGGGATGGAGCGAGTGGGCCAGCGTTAGACACAAAAAACATTATGAAAGCTTCTTTAGTGCATGATGCTCTTTACCAACTCATGAGGGAAGAGGTGTTGCCACAAAGTGCTCGAAAGCATGCGGATACGTTGTTGAGAGAAACATGTTTAGAAAAAGGAATGTCTAGCTTCAGAGCAACTTATATCTATTATGGCGTCAGAGTTGTCGGTGGCTTCTTTTCTAGACCTGATACTTTGTGTGCTTAATGGGAACATCTTTCCAACGTTTAACTGTTTATTTATACAGTTTAGTTATGTAAGCTCCAAGGTGATACAAAGGAGTAGTACATAATGACAATAAGATATGAAGAGCATGTGCCAAGCCCGAAAGAATACTGTGATATGCGTGTCAAAGCCGGGCTATCACCCAAATCGTTGAAAGCTGCTGAAATTGGTCTACCCAATTCGTTATATGGCGTATCTGTTCGGGATGAAGGAAAGCTCATTGCAATGGGTCGGGTTGTTGGTGACGGGGCGTGTAACTTCGAAATTGTCGACGTTGCCGTTGATTCTGATTATCAAGGCAACGGTTTAGGTAGAAAAGTCATGGAATACATCGACGGTTATCTTTCATCTGTTGCACTTGAAGGCTCTTACGTTTCTATGATTGCTGATGAACCGGTCTTTTACGAAAAGCTTGGTTATAGGCTGGTGGCTCCTAAAAGCCAAGGGATGACAAAAAAGTTTAAGCCAAAGGCGTAACACGTATTCAGCTGTGAAGATAAGCACTAGAAAACAGGAGTTTAATTTCCTGTTTTCTATATTAAATTTGTATTTAAGCCACTTCTGGAATTGGTTTGGGTGGCTGCTCTAAATCAGGCTCTTTTTGAACAGTAGGAATTTGTCCCTCACCCACAGCACTGATGTAACAGCCACTAAGTTTAATGGCAAGGTACATATCAGCTCGCAGTAAGATGCCTCCTTCACTGGTGCTGATACCAGTAAGCTCACACCATTGACGAAGACGTCGTTTCCTTCCAGCGAGGATTAAGCGTACGCCTCTCTTTTTCAAAGTATTGTGAATATCTGCCAGTGTTGCCATCACACTGAGATCCAAGTGAGTAAAGCTCGATACGGCGTCGATGACAACGCAACTTGCGTCTTTGTGATGCTCTGCCTGCTCTAACACTCTACGTTTAAAGTAAGGAGCATTGAAGTAAGTTAGCGGTGAGTTAAAGCGGTAAATCACCATTCCAGGAATAGGCGAAGCTTTTCCTGAGTCGTCGATGGTCCGAATGGTACCTTTTTCATCCAAGCCAAGTAGCTGATCACTCGGTCGCATGACAATCCGTAAAAATTGAAACAGCCCTAGCAATACCGCCAAAGTGATCCCCGGTATTACACCCACGATCAACACAGAAATAAAAGTAATGATGGCCAGATAAAATGCATCTTTGTCACGAGATTTTAATTTCCAAATTGCTTTAAGATCGAGCAGCGATAGGGACGCAATGATCAATACAACACCAAGTGAAGCGATAGGGATGAACTGCAAAGGCTCGTAAATAAATACCGCAATAATGGCAATGGTGATTGCGGCGACAATCGAAACTAATTGAGATTTACCGCCATTTGCATCATTGACGGCTGTGCGTGAGTCAGCGCCGCTTATCGCGAAACCTTGCGAAAACGCTGAGGCAATGTTGGCAAAACCCAACGCCTGAAACTCTTTATTAGCATCAATATCATAACCGTTTTTAGCAGCGAAACTGCGGGCGGTGAGCATCATGCTAACAAAACTGACAATCGCAAGGTTGAGCGCCGGGACCACTAGTTCACGGACTTCACCTAGCTCAAACTCCGGTGTTTGAAACTGAGGGAAGCCACCTTGAGTGAGTCCGACAACCGATACGCCCATCTCTTGTAAATGGAAAAACCAAACTGACGCAGTAGTTACGAGGATCGCCAGCATGGCAGCAGGCCAAGTTGGTCGGTAGCGTTTGGTGAGCAAATAAACGACAACTGTCACGATACTCAGAGTTACAGTAGGCCAATGAAGATCGGTTAATCGTTGTGGAGCTTCCCATAAACGTTCCAGTAAATAACGTTGCTCGTATTTCAAACCGACTACTTTCGCAAACTGACCAACGATAATTGTGAGAGCAACACCGTTGAGTAGACCCAAAAGAATCGGACGAGAAAGGAAATCTGCAAACACCCCTAGCTTGAAACGACTTGCCAGTACACACCAAATCCCCGTCATCGCTGTCATGGTCATAACCAACTGCCAATGTTTTGTGGGGTCACCTGCGGCAAGTGGTGTCACAACAGCAGCAATCACTGCACAGGTTGCTGCATCGGGTCCGACAATGAGTTGTCGAGATGTGCCCATCATGGCGTAAACCAACATTGGCAGTACACACGAATACAGACCGACAATTGCGGATACACCAGTTAACTGTGCATAAGCTATGGCAACTGGCAGTGCAACCGCGACAACAGACAAGGCGGCTCTGAAGTCGTTAACAAACCATTCTTTTTGATAATGCTTAAGCTGAACAAGCCCTGGGAACCACTGTGCGAGTAATATTTTAGCCAACGGATTTACCATATATGTGAGTGAGTTACTTAAAGTATACACCGCTTAGTTGGAACGTCTGTGAGTTAGTTATCACTGGAAATCGGGGGAAAGATTGGAGTGCGTGGCTTTTATTGAGATTGCGCAGGGGCTTCGTGGTGTGAGGTGTTATGAATGCGATTCTGGAAGCAATAAAAAACGGGAGCTGATACTCCCGTTTGTGGTCTCAGATTCTAGAGTTACGCGACACTATCCATCTGAGGGTATAGCGGCTTTGCGGCAAGCAGTTCCGGCTCAAAATCGTCAACGTTGATTGTATCTAGACGATGCTGTTCCGCTTCTCTGAGTAGATCGGCTTCTTCTTGCGTGATAAAGCCTTGCTCTAGCCCTTCCTGAGCAATCATATCCAAACGTAAGAATGGGCGACGCTTACCCTGCGCTTTACATACTTTGTCAAACACAGGCTCAGCTTGAAGAATGACTGATAGTGCAAGTTCAATCTTACCTGCTGCGTTGTGCTCGGTTGGTTCAAGGTATTGACCGCGACCAATGCGTGATCGCGTTGCACTTGGCGTTTGTAGAATGCGCGCCACTTTACTGTCTAGTTTATCGCTTGGTGCTTTGCGTACGCGACCAAATGGCATGATTAATACGCGTAGCGCACGGCCAATTACTTTGTTCGGGAAGTTTGCTAAGAATTCATCTACTGCCACTTCCGCTTGTTTCAAACTGTCTTGTAGACCCCAGTGTACTAATGGTAAATCTTCGACTGGACGGCCATCTTGCTCAAAACGTTTCAACGTCGCAGAGCTCAAATATAGCTGGCTTAGAATGTCACCAAGACGTGCTGATAGACGCTCTTTACGCTTCAAAGAGCCACCTAGCACTGCCATTGAGATATCCGATAGCAGAGCAAGGTTTGCACTGTAACGGTTCAATTGTTGGTAGTAACGCTTGGTTGCATCTTTGGTTGGTGATGAAGAGCCCAGACCGTCGCTCAAACCAAACCAGATACTGCGCACTAGGTTACTCATTGTAAAGCTCACGTGACCAGCAAGCGCTTTATCAAATTTCTCGACAGCATTACTTGCTTCAGAATACGCCGCGTTCATTTCTTCAAGAACGTACGGATGGCAACGGATTGCGCCTTGGCCAAAGATGATCATTGAGCGTGTTAGAATGTTAGCACCCTCAACCGTTACCGCGATTGGCGCACCTTGGTAACCACGAGCTAGGAAGTTAGAAGGTCCCATACAGATACCTTTACCGCCTACGATGTCCATTGCATCGATGATGCTTTGCTGGCCGCGGTGCGTACAGTGATACTTCACGATAGCTGAGATAACTGAAGGTTTTTCACCTAAGTCGATACCCGCAACGGTTAAGTTGCTTGCTGCATCCATCACGTAAGCATTACCACCCAAGCGTGCTAATGGTTCTTCAACTCCTTCCATATGGCCGATCGGCTGTTTGAATTGACGGCGAATACGTGAGTAAGCACCGGTTGCCATTGCCGCAGTTTTGATGCCACCTGTTGAGTTTGAAGGTAGCGTGATACCACGTCCAACCGACAGACACTCAACCAGCATACGCCAACCTTGGCCCGCCATTTTTTCGCCACCGATAATGAAATCGATAGGAACAAAGATGTCTTTACCGCGCGTTGGACCATTTTGGAATGGCACATTGAGTGGGAAGTGTCGGTTACCAATCTCAACACCTTTGACATCAGTTGGGATAAGCGCACAAGTGATGCCAAGATCTTCTTTGTCGCCTAGCAAACCTTCAGGATCGCGAAGTTTGAATGCTAAGCCTAGTACCGTTGCGACTGGCGCTAGGGTGATGTAGCGCTTGTTCCAAGTCAGGCGCATACCCAGTACTTCTTTTCCTTCCCATTCGCCTTTACAGACCACACCGTAATCTGGAATAGATCCAGCGTCAGAACCCGCTTCTGGACTTGTTAGGGCGAAACAAGGGATTTCCTTACCTTCAGCTAGACGCGGTAAGTAATGATTTTTCTGATCTTCAGTACCGTAGTGTTGCAGTAGCTCACCTGGGCCCAAAGAGTTAGGAACACCAACGGTAGACGATAGAACGCCAGAAACACCCGTTAATTTTTGTAGTACCAAAGATTGCGCGTATGCTGAGAATTCCAGACCACCGTACTTTTTCTTAATGATCATGGCGAAGAACTTATGATCTTTCAGGTATTGCCAAACTTCTGGCGGTAAGTCCGCGAGTTCATGGGTCACTTGGAAATCACTCACCATGGCGCACACTTCATTCACAGGGCCGTCTAAAAAGGCTTGTTCTTCCGCACTTAACTTAGGTGCTTGAATTGCGTGTAGCTTTTGCCACTCTGGTTTGCCTTTAAATAGTTCGGCTTCCCACCAGACGGTACCTGCGTCTAACGCTTCTTTTTCGGTTTGAGACATAGCTGGCAGCACTTTCTTGAAAAGCACTAACGCTTTGCGGCTAATTAAAGACTGACGTACGCCAGGAACCGCTAGCACAGCTGCGGCGAGAACGTAAATCGCCCAACCAATAACGCCGACAGTACCAGCTACTGTAAGAGCCAGCATGGCTGCGGTGAGTAAGCTAATAGATTTCACGAGAGACATGCGGTGGTAGAGCGTAATGCCTAGCACGATCGCCATCGTGATGATTGAGAGCAAGATGTCCATATGTATTTTCCTTTTCAGACTTTATAAGTTTTGTACGTCTGTATGTTAGGTAAGAGGTCTAACCAGTTGGTTTAAGTGTAATCAAAATATTAAGGAAATGTAAAACATAAGATTGGATAAAAAGTGATCTAAGTAGAGTTAAAATTCTAAAGTTGAGATTTGAGTGATGGTTTCATGAGCAAGTTGACAAGTTTATTACCATCACTAATCTAAATCTGTTGGTTCACTATCGACACTAATTCTCGTTTGTGGGTAAACTCAGAGTAATCAAACCCGAGTTCAGGTTTATGAAATGTCCGATACCAAATTGGTATCAGAACAATTTGCTCAGTGAGTCAAGAGCTGACTGAAGCCGAAATAATAAAGAGAACGTCTTATGTACCATGATCTGATTAGAAGTGAATTAAACGAAGCTGCTGAAGTGCTCAACAAATTTTTAAGCGATGACCATAACATTGCGCAAATCGAAGCAGCGGCGAAAATGATTGCTGACTCATTCAAGCAAGATGGTAAAGTATTGTCGTGTGGTAACGGTGGTTCTCACTGTGATTCAATGCACTTTGCCGAAGAGCTAACAGGCCGTTACCGAGAAAATCGTCCTGGCTATGCTGGTATTGCTATTTCAGATCCAAGCCACCTTTCTTGTGTGAGTAATGACTTTGGTTATGACTTCGTGTTTTCACGTTATGTAGAAGCGGTTGGTCGAAAAGGTGACGTACTGTTTGGTCTGTCGACGTCAGGTAACTCAGGTAACATCCTGAAAGCGATTGAAGCAGCACAAGCGAAAGGCATGAAGACGATTGCGCTAACAGGCAAAGATGGCGGCAAAATGGCAGGCCTTGCAGATATTGAAATTCGCGTGCCACACTTTGGTTATGCAGACCGCATTCAGGAAATTCATATTAAGATTATTCATATCATCATCCAGTTGATTGAAAAAGAGATGGAATAATCGTTTTACGGCCACCGTTTCGAGCTGTGTTGTTAGGGAGTTTTTTAAACCATGTGTGAATTGCTCGGTATGAGCGCCAATGTTCCAACAGATATTTGTTTCAGTTTTACTGGGCTCATGCAGCGTGGAGGTCGAACTGGCCCACACCGTGACGGATGGGGGATCACCTTCTACGAAGGGAAGGGCTTTCGAACCTTCAAAGATCCCAAGCCAAGTTGTGAGTCTAAAATAGCAGAGTTGGTACAAAATTATCCCATCAAAAGTCGTGCGGTCGTTAGTCATATCCGACAGGCGAATCGTGGTGGTGTTAATTTAGAAAATACTCATCCCTTTACACGTGAGCTGTGGGGTAGGTATTGGACGTTTGCGCATAACGGTCAGCTCTCTGGCTACCAAGACTTGCATACAGGTCGACATCGACCTGTCGGTGAGACAGATAGTGAACTGGCATTTTGCTGGTTGTTGAAGCAAATGGAAGATCGATATCCTGAGCCACCAAAGGATATGGAGTCGGTGTTCTTATATGTTGCTAAATGTTGTGATGAGCTAAGAGAGAAGGGTGTATTTAACATGCTTCTGAGTGATGGTGAGTATGTAATGACGTATTGCACCAATCATTTGTATTGGATCACAAGACGCGCACCGTTTGGAAAAGCTGCTTTGCTTGATGAAGATGTGGAAATTAACTTCCAAGAAGAAACCACGCCACATGACATCGTTTCTGTGATCGCAACTCAACCTTTGACGGGCAACGAAGCTTGGCAGCGTATGAAACCTGGCGAATACGGCTTGTTTCACCTAGGTGAACTAGTCAAAAATAATGCCTCTGAACTGGTAAATGTGCCGTTTGCGGCGGCTAAGCCGGGCAATCAAGCGCCAACCGAACCGTTAGAGTGATGGTCTCTTACTCTGAATATAAAAATAAAGCTCGCTTAATCGCGAGCTTTATTTTTATGCGTTTTAAACCGAGGGTGGATACGGATGAGCATTCTTACTTTCTAGAGTGCTGGTAGTAGAGTCCTAGTCTCGCTAAGGCTTGCTGTAAAGACGTAATTGATAGAGATTTCTCATAAAAGACGACGTTATTCTGAACGGTGAAGAACGAACCAGATTCAGAATCTACTTTCCGAGTGTTATGCTACTCGAGTGGTTATGGGATTTTTAGAATGTTGGGTTTTAGGTTTCTAGTCTCACCATGGTTTTCTTGAATCAAGTTTATAAGTATTGAAAACACAAAAGAGCAGCCCTCAGGCTGCTCTTTTGTGCTTGGAGTTTATTATTCAGGGCTACTCATCTGAGGCGTACCCATGTACGCCAAGCTCTGCGCCATCTAAATAGGCTTTACCATCCTTCATGATCAACCGCTCGTCTACCAGCCACTTAGCCACCATAGGGTAGATTCGGTGCTCCTGCGCCTGAACACGTGCCGCAAGTACACTAGCATCATCGTCTTCGAACACAGGAACTTTTGCTTGCAGTATGACAGGGCCACCATCAAGCTCTTCCGTTACAAAGTGCACACTCGTACCATGTTCTTTATCGCCAGCATCAATTGCTCTCTGGTGTGTGTGTAGCCCAGGATATTTTGGTAGAAGAGAAGGGTGGATATTGATCATCTTACCCATGTAATGAGAAACAAATGCGCTGCTCAGAATGCGCATGTAACCAGCAAGAATAATCACGTCTGGTTGGTATTCATCTATTTGACTCATTAGCTCTGCATCAAAGCTTTCACGCGAGCTGAATGCTTTAGGGTCGACAAAGTGACCGTCCACATCAAACTTTTTTGCACGTTCTAAACCAAAAGCATCTGCTTTGTTAGAGAACACGGCTGCCACTCGTGCGTTTGGCATGCTGTCTTCGCAAGATTCCAAGATAGCTTGCAGGTTACTTCCGTTACCCGAGATGAGGACCACAATGTTTTTTAGGGTATGGTTTTTCATGATGTCGAGAGCGCCTTGGTATTGTAGGTTGGAGTTATGTAGCTTCTAAACTACCTACTAATAGAATGGTTTTTAGTGTTCTAGATAGCAAAATGAGGACCTAGTCATCTAGTGTCCTCATTCTTCTTATCTTTTGAGCTCGATTTGCAAATTATTGGATTTCAACTTGCTCTTCGTTCGCGTCTGCTTGTGCGATTTGACCAATCACCCACGCGTTTTCGCCTTCTTCTTTAAGAAGAGCAACTGCTGCATCTGCCTGGTCTTTCGGTAGTGCAACGATTAGACCTACACCACAGTTGAATGTGCGGTACATTTCGTGTGTGTCGACGTTGCCTTTCTCTTGTAGCCACTTGAAGATAACTGGCCATTCCCAACTGTTACCATCGATAACTGCTTTCGTGCCTTCAGGCAGTACGCGTGGGATGTTTTCCCAGAAACCACCACCAGTGATATGAGAAATCGCATGGATGTCGTGTTTCTCAATCATCTTAAGTGCTGACTTGATGTAAATTTTTGTTGGTTCTAGTAGGTGCTCACCAATAGTGCGGCCTGCTAGCTCTTCGCTCTTATCTGCACCAGATACTTCTAGGATCTTACGGATAAGGGAGTAACCGTTTGAGTGTGGGCCGCTTGAACCAACAGCGATAAGTGCATCACCAGCAGCGACTTTCGTGCCGTCAATCACGTCTTCTTTTTCTACTACGCCAACACAGAAACCAGCTACGTCGTAGTCTTCGCCTTCATACATGCCAGGCATCTCCGCAGTTTCGCCACCAATTAGGGCACAACCTGCTTGAACACACCCTTCTGCGATACCTGAAACAACATCCGCTGCGGTATCAACGTCTAGTTTGCCTGTTGCGTAGTAATCTAGGAAAAACAGTGGCTCTGCGCCTTGCACGATAAGATCATTTACACACATTGCCACTAGGTCGATGCCAATCGTGTCGTGCTTGTTCATATCCAGTGCTAGGCGAAGTTTTGTGCCAACGCCATCAGTACCAGAAACCAGTACAGGTTGTTTGTATTTAGTTGGCAATTCGCATAGCGCGCCAAAACCACCGATACCACCCATAACTTCAGGGCGACGAGTACGTTTTACCGCACCCTTAATACGATCCACAAGCGCGTTGCCTGCATCAATATCTACACCAGCGTCTTTATAGCTAAGAGAAGAGTTGTTACCACTCACAGGGAAGTCCTCGGTATTAAGTTGGATATGAAAACGGCGCTATTCTAACAGTGCTTAAACATAGATAGCAAACGTTTGCGTCTGTTTTTTTCTTTAGTGATTTATCCTGATATCCCTGTGAAAATCATGTATAATCTGAAGGTTTGTTTAAATATTGCCAACTATAGCCGGAGATGGACATGAAAGTTGTTGAAGTAAAGCACCCTCTAGTAAAACATAAAATTGGTCTAATGAGAGAAGGTGACATCAGCACAAAACGTTTTCGTGAGTTAGCGACTGAGGTCGGTAGCCTACTTACTTACGAAGCAACGTCAGACTTTGAAACAGAAAAAGTGACCATTGATGGTTGGAACGGTCCGGTAGAAGTAGACCAGATTAAAGGTAAAAAAGTAACCGTAGTGCCAATCCTACGTGCAGGTCTAGGCATGATGGATGGAGTTCTTGAGCACATGCCAAGCGCACGTATCAGTGTTGTGGGTATTTACCGTGATGAAGAAACGCTTGAGCCAGTTCCTTACTTCAACAAGCTTGCTTCAAACATCGAGGAGCGTATTGCGCTTGTTGTTGACCCAATGCTTGCAACAGGTGGTTCTATGATTGCTACGATCGATCTCCTAAAAGAGAAAGGTTGTAACCAAATCAAAGTGCTGGTACTTGTTGCTGCACCAGAAGGTATTGAAGCGCTAGAAAAAGCACACCCAGATGTTGAGCTATACACTGCGGCAATCGATGAGAAGCTTAATGACAAAGGCTACATCGTTCCGGGTCTAGGCGATGCAGGTGATAAGATCTTCGGTACTAAGTAATTCTTTGATGTATTACTATGACTGAACAGAAAAAGGCTTGGTGAAAACCAAGCCTTTTTTGTATCTACAAGAGGAGAAGAGTAAGACACGCCAACTAATAAAGCGGCGCAAACGAACTATTTCGCGCTTTCTTCTTCCATTTGTGCGTTATCCACAACGTGGTTTTCACCTAAATCGTTTGGTAGCACAAGGTTAAGAATAATTGCCACGATACCGCATAGGCTCACACCTTGTAGACTGAACTCACCAATACCGAAAGCCATACCACCAATGCCAAACACAAGTGTTACGGCAACAATCACTAGGTTACGAGACTTATGTAAATCAACGTTATTCTTGATCAGTGTGTTGAGGCCTACCGTTGCGATGGAGCCGAACAGCAGAATCATGATGCCGCCCATAACAGGAACTGGAATCGTTTGAAGAACCGCACCTAGCTTACCTACCAATGCAAGTACGATTGCGGTGATTGCTGCCCAAGTCATGATCACAGGGTTAAATGCTTTGGTTAGCATTACCGCTCCTGTTACTTCACTGTAAGTGGTGTTTGGTGGAGCACCCACCATCGAAGCTGCGATAGTTGCCACCCCGTCACCTGCGATTGTGCGGTGAAGGCCTGGTTTTTTCAGGTAGTTTTTTCCTGTAACGTTTGAGATAGCAAGCATGTCACCTACGTGCTCAACCGCAGGTGCGATAGCGACAGGAATCATGAACAAAATTGCGTTGATATTGAACTCTGGCGCGGTGAAGTTTGGCATGGCTAGCCAAGCCGCTTGCTCTACGGGAGTGAAATCAACCACACCGTAGAATAGAGAAACAGAGTAACCAGCAAGAATACCACCAACAATAGGAACGAGCTTCAAAAAGCCTTTTGCAAAAACGCTGAGTACAATGGTTGTGAGCAGTGAGACCGCCGAGATAATGATCGCAGCATCACCATTAACTAGCTGTGCAGCTCCATCACCAGTTTTACCTACCGCCATGTTCACTGCCGTTGGGGCAAGGCCAAGGCCGATAACCATGATCACAGGGCCAACGACAACGGGCGGGAGAATTTTATGGATAAATCCAACACCACGCACTTTGATCATCGCCCCTAGAGCCACATAAACTAAGCCCGCTGCCATCAAGCCGCCCATCGTTGCACCGATACCCCAAGTTTGGATACCGAACATAATAGGAGCAATAAACGCAAAAGAAGAGGCAAGGAAGATGGGAACAGAACGTTTAGTCATTAACTGGAAGAGGAGAGTACCGACACCGGCACCAAAGAGGGCTACGTTTGGATCAAGGCCAGTTAGGAGCGGCACAAGCACCAAAGCACCAAAAGCGACAAAGAGCATTTGAGCGCCTTGTAACGCGTTTTTCATAATAATTCCCTATTTTCAAGATACGCAGACAAATCCGGCGAATACTATCATCCTGCAATCGTTTGCAATGTTGCATAGATCAAACTTTCGATTGAATTTTTCCCATAAATAGCACTTTTGAGAGTTGCTTGCTTGCAAATTGTCCTCTTTTACGTATCTTGCGTGAAGATGAAAAATGGACAGCCTAACTTGTTGAGATAGCTTAATAAGCAATGAGTTTATTATAAAAAATAGCACTGAAGCGCTGGTTGAGGCCCGAGTTAACAAAGCTGGTCATAATACAGACAATTTACTCAGTACTTACCTTGCTCAAGATTTGATAGTTGCTTATTATTCGGGTTCTTGTTCAGAGGATTATAAAAACTATGCGCTATTTAGCTCTCTTACTGATAGGTTGGTTGTCCCTACCAGTATATGCATTAACTCAGGTGGATATCTATCGTGCCGAAGTGGTTATCGACAGTGAGCAGAACGACGGTGAGTCTTTGGCTCGTCAACAAGGTATGCAGGATGTGATTGTTCGAGCGACCGGTTCTCAATCCTCTTTAAGCAATCCAGTGATTAAAAAGGCACTTAGCTCAAGTGCGCGTTACATTTCTCAACTGAGCTATGGGCAGGTTGATGGAAAAGCGAGCTTAAAAATGTTGTTTAACAACGACCAAATCAGCTCTCTTTTAACACAAGCACAATTGCCATCTTGGTCGCCAAATCGTGCCAATATTTTAGTTTGGATGGTTGAAGAACAGGGTTACGATCGTAACATTGCGTGGGAGCATTCTGAATCTTCAAATGTTGCAGCACTTCGTAGCGCAGCGAAACTAAGAGGCCTACCAATCACTATCCCGGTTGGGGATTTTGATGATGTAACCGGTGTTAATGTCTCTGATCTTTGGGGCGGCTTTATTGAGCCAATTGGTCAAGCTAGCCAGCGCTACCCAGCTGACGCCGTTTTGGTTGTACGAGCTCAAGGTGAACAAATTCGTTGGACACTCTACGACCAGTCGCCAACGAGAATTGTAGAGGCGCAACGTTCTCCGCGTAGCGGGTCTGCATCAGGTGCTAATGCTATTGCAGAAATGGTGGATGGCATCGCAGACTACTATGCAAGTAAGAGTGCAGTTGTGGTTTCAGGAAAGTCTTCAAAAGCGCTAGCAGTGAAAGTCCTTAATGTAACCTCTGCCACGGACTTCTTCCGTTTAGAGAATGCGCTAAAACAACTTAATTCGGTTGCGGGTACAGAGATTAAGCGTGTTCAAGGGGACGAGTTAACGCTCAACATCCACCTTTTGGCATCACAACAAGCTTTTGAGAAAGAAGCTTCTTCTATTTCTCAATTAATGGTTTTTGAAGATCCTTTAGGTGAAGTTGATGCCCCAGCTTCAACTCAAGAAGAAGAGCCATTGGTTCAGAGTAATGAAGCAAAAGACGCCGCGACGCCAAAAGAAGCGCAGCCTGAAGTACCAGTAAATGTTGTGGCAGAAGCAAGTGACGAAACACAACCAACTCAGCCGATGATTGTGGAGCCTGTCCGAGAACAGTATGACTTGATCTACGAGTGGCGCTCGGCATCGTAATCTCCTTGGTAGCGTTCCAGGCGTGAAACGCAAGGATCAAACACCAATGTGGTAAGCATAAAAAAGAGTCGCAATAGCGACTCTTTTTGTTTTCTAAATTCGTATTCGAACCAATGATCAGTGATTGACTGCGATTGGCGTTATTTATTGAATTTCGCTTTTTCTTCTTTTTCTACTTGAGAGAGGCGTTTCAACTTAAGGCCTAGCTCTTTGCCTCTCGCTCTAGCAAACAAAATATTGCCAGCGAAACCGAGTGAAGTCAGTATCAGTTCCACTGCCGCAAGCCAGCGTTCACCCCCATCCACATAGAGGATGGTCAGCGCATGCAAGAAATACAGCATAAGAACAAAGTTAGCCCAAGCATGAGTGTAAGGCTTACCAGCTAAAATACCAGGTAACGGAAGTAGTAGCGGAATACACCAAGCAATAGCAAGTGTTGTGCTGCTGAGGTGAGGGTGAGGGGATAACGCAAGCTGCCAAATAGCGACCCAGGCTAATAAGGCTAAGTTGCCAAATAAAGCCAGGTAACGATAGGTTTTAGCCTGTGTACCGAGTGGTGTTTGGTCTAAAGAGTCAGACATCGATTAACTATCCTTGATTTTACTAACAGACTTTTAGTTTTAACGCTGCAGTTGCCAGCCTTTTGCCTAATTGTTGT
This sequence comes from Vibrio sp. 1562, assembly GCF_033340155.1. Lineage (NCBI taxonomy): Bacteria > Pseudomonadati > Pseudomonadota > Gammaproteobacteria > Vibrionales > Vibrionaceae > Vibrio > Vibrio sp. 1562. Next base: position 51,810 of record NZ_JAWOVY010000009.1, on the reverse strand, counting down.
GCCAGGCGAATCTCTTCACTGCTTAGGGTTGCCTCATGGCCTACACTGCTGGCGCCATACGGAGTGCCTCCGGACTGCGTAGTGTGTAACTCTGGCTCGGAATAAGGAATGCCCAAAACCATCATCCCGTGATGCAATAAAGGGGTCATCATGCTTTGTAACGTTGTTTCTTGACCACCATGCATCGAGGACGAAGAGGTAAAGACACAAGCAGGCTTATCGATTAAGTCACCACTGACCCATAAAGATGTAGTCTGATCCCAGAAGTGCTTTAAAGGCGCAGCCATGTTGCCAAACCAGACGGGACTGCCAAACGCTAGACCGTCGCACGTTTTTAGTTCCTCTAGAGTAACAATTGGATCAGAAGGGGAGTGTGAGTGAGGTGACAATTCTTCAACTGTACGCAAAATTGCTTGGCATTGAGGAGTCGATTCGACTCCTCTTGCTATTTGTCTTGCCAGTTGTTTTGTCGAGCCATGACGGCTGAAATACAAAATAAGGATCTGGCAATCCATTTATAAAATATCCAACACTTGCTCTGGTGGGCGACCAATTTTTGCTTTGCCGTTAGCAACGACAACCGGACGCTCAAACAACTTTGGATTTTTCGCCATTGCTTCGAATAATTGCTCATCGCTGACGGAGTCTTCGCCTAAGCCAAGCTCTTTATATTCACTTTCTTTAGTGCGCATCATTTCACGTACAGATGAAAAGCCAAGCTGGGCGTACAGCGCTTTTAGTTCATCCACGTTAAGTGGTGTGTCTAGGTATTTGACGACTTCCGGTGTAACACCATTTTGCTCAAGCAGTTCAAGTGTTTGACGGCTCTTTGAGCAACGAGGGTTGTGATAAATCACGACTGACATGGTTTTCTCCATTTCGTTATTGTAATGCCATGAATCGATCTCTTTGGATCATGAGTTGGTCGATACGGGCATCGTATCGCGCTTGCTCTAAGCTGCCCAACTTGGCCATTTTACTTGCTTCACTATAATATTGAATCGCTTTATTCCAATTTGCTCGCAATGCCAAAATTTCTGCTCGAGCAGCCAACTCTTCATCGCTACGCCCCAGCGCGTGGTAGCTCTTCGATATTAGGTGCCAGCCATTTGTATCTTCAGGATAGTCATGAGTGTATCTTTGAAGAACTCGCGTGGCTTGATCGTTTTTATTGTCCTCAAGTAGCGCATTGGCGTAGTTAATGGTCAATACTTTATTTTGAGGGTTACGAGATAACGCTTTGCGGAGCATCTCGGTTGCTTTTTCTGGCTGCTTCTTCTCGATGTATAAATCCGTCATAGCGTCCAAGTAAAACGGGTTACTTGGGTCTTGTTCCAGTAACTTTTTCAAAATTGGTTCCGCTTGAGATAAGCGTTTATTGTCTAAATGCACGAGTGCTCGACCATAATCAAAAGCAGGTGTAATGTCCGCAGAGGCTTTCTTTTGGGTTCTCTCAAACCAGCTCAGGGCGGCTTGTCCATCAATGCCAGCGTAACGAGCCACAATGCGCGCGCGAGCTAGATGATAGTCTATTGAAGGCACAACACGCATTGGAGGATAGGTTCTTGCTCGCGCACGGCTATCGGTAATTCGATCTTCAGGCAAAGGGTGAGTCAGGAGCATTGGTGGCGGTTTACTCGCATAACGATACTCATCAGCAAGACGGCCAAAAAACCTTGGCATTGCTTGAACATCAAAGCCGGCTTTTGCTAATGTCGAAATACCAAAGCGATCCGCTTCTTTTTCGTTTGCACGAGTGTAGTTGATTTGACTTTGCATGTTGCCCGCGGTTGCTGCTGTAATTGCAGCCATCCCCGCTTCGGGTGAGGCAATTGAAAGTAGTAGTGCCCCCGCAAGTGCGGCTAATGTGGCCGGAGAGCGACGCGCTTGTTCTTCCATACTCCGAGCAAGGTGACGTTGTGTGACGTGCGCTATCTCGTGAGCGACAACAGAGGCCAGCTCACTTTCTGAACGAGCATGAAGAAACAACCCAGAATGCAGCGCTACATAGCCACCAAAAAACGCGAATGCGTTGATATTACGGTCGCGAATCATAAAGAAGTGGAACGGCGTTTTTACATCATTCGCATTGGCCACTAATTTGTGCCCAAGAGAGTCAATATATTCATTGATGACAGGGTCATTAACGATAGGTTTACTGGCTCTGAGCATACGCATATAGGCGTCGCCATAAATCAACTCTTGGTCTATTGAAAGCGTGCCACCAGCAGCTGTGCCAATGTCTGGCAAGTCAATGCTATTGGCATAAGTTGTCGGCGAACTGATGGCAGCAGCAAGACATAAGCAAACTAGCGAGCGAGTGCGTTTTAACATACGTTTAAAAGGTTCTCCAAAATACATAAGCATGTGGTTACAGGTCGAGAGCCTATTAACAGCGCCACATACGTTTTGGTTATCCGTGAGGATATAAGCTAACAGTAAGACCGGAAATAAATGAATTGGTTTCGTAAATTATTTTACATCCGAGCTATTTCAGCATGTGGTTAAATCATGTCAGAAGTGCTAGCACCAGCTCAAAAAGCCGTTACAATACAACCCTATCATAAGTGCAGAGCAATACAATGGAATCCATGTTACTTGATTTGCGTGAGCAACGTTGTCCTATGGCACTGTTACTTGCAAAGCGTCATGCTGCTGAGGTCTTTCAAGGAGAAGCAAAGCAGTATCATCAACTTGTCATTCAAGTGGTGGACAACAGCTCTAAACGAGACATTGTGAACTATCTTAGTGCCCAAGGGTACTCAGTTGATTGCCAATCTACATCAGAGCACTACACATTGACTGTCTTCAATAAGGAATCCGCATAAGATGTTTGAAATGGTTAGTCGTTGGTATAAACGACGTTTCTCTGACCCTCACGCAGTAAGTCTCGTCGCGATCTTGCTGTTTGGCTTTATCACCATTTACTTCTTTGGACACTTGATTGCGCCATTACTTGTCGCGATCGTTTTGGCTTATCTACTTGAATGGCCAGTTGTCAAAATGTGTCGTATGGGCGTGCCGCGCACTTTGTCGGTTATTATCGTGATCTTGGTCTTTGTCGGGTTAATGTTAATTGCGTTGTTTGGCTTGGTTCCGACGATTTGGACTCAGGTCGGTAATCTAATTAACGATATTCCGAACATGTACAACGGGCTACAAAAGTTTATTGTCACATTGCCAGAGCGCCATCCTGAACTAGCCAATTTAGAAATAGTAGAAACCGTGGTGACGAACGCCAAAAACCAAGCACTGGGGCTGGGTGAAAGTGTCGTCAAAGGGTCGCTTGCTTCATTAGTTAGCATTGCAACGCTAGCGGTATATTTGATCTTAGTGCCACTCCTTATCTTCTTTTTGCTTAAAGACAAAGAAGAAATGCTGCGAATCGCAAGCGGTATTCTGCCGAAAAACCGTAAATTGGCGAATAAAGTTTGGCATGAAATGAACGAGCAGATATCAAATTACATTCGCGGTAAAGTGTTAGAGATTTTAATCGTGGGCGGTGTGAGCTACGTGACTTTTGCCCTTTTAGATCTTCGTTACTCGGCGTTGCTTGCCGTAGCCGTTGGTCTGTCGGTTTTGATTCCTTATATCGGTGCGGCGGCTGTTACTGTACCTGTTGCTATCGTTGGTTTGTTCCAATGGGGTTTAACGCCTCCGTTTTATTGGTTGTTGCTTGCTTACGGTATTATCCAGGCGCTGGATGGTAATGTGTTGGTTCCTGTTCTGTTTTCCGAGGCAGTAAACTTACACCCAGTTGCTATCATTGTGGCTGTATTAGTCTTTGGTGGGCTGTGGGGTTTTTGGGGGGTGTTCTTCGCCATTCCTTTAGCGACATTAGTCAAAGCCGTATGGCATGCATTACCAAGCACGGAAGAAAACGAACCTGTCGAACAAGAGTAGTTGTTACCAAAGGTACGATGGTTAAAAGAAAGCCCAGCAGTTTGCTGGGCTTTTTGTTTGTAGAAAAACAATAGCGTTTAAGCGTTTTCGTTTAAGTAGTTTAATACGACTTCGTGGTGATCTTTGGTTTTGAACTTGTTGAACACATGTTCGATCACGCCTTCTTCATTGATCAGAAAGCTAATGCGGTGAAGACCGTCGTATACTTTGCCCATGAATTTCTTTTCGCCCCAAACGCCGAACTGGTCAGCAACGGCATGGTCTTCATCAGAAAGCAGAGTGAAGTTTAAATCATCGCGCTCGATGAACTTGCCTAGGCGCTTTACAGGGTCGATGCTTACGCCGAGTACCACCACGTTATGTGCATCGAGTTCAGCTTTGATGTCACGAAGGCCTTTTGCTTGTGTAGTACAACCCGGCGTCATCGCCTTAGGGTAAAAGTAGAAAAGTACTTTCTTGCCTTTAAAGTCTTCAAGAGAAACGGTATTTCCGTCTTGGTCGAGCAAAGAGAAGGCTGGCGCTGGCGAGCCTGCTGTCAGCGTATTCATTTTGATTTCCTTTACTTTATAGTGTGTTTTTAATGAAATTCAGAGAACCTTGTACGTTGAGCGACTTACAAAGTTCATCGAAGTCTTCTTGTAACTGCATCAAATTAAAATCCGCGCTTACAGATGCAGTAATCGCAATGTGAAACTGGTCAGAATCGAGTTGAATTTTCGACTTGCTGATGGTTTGCGCGCTAAGAGAGTCTAAACCAATCTGCTGATCAGCGAAGAACTTAGTAAATTTTTCAGTTAACCCAGGGCGGTCTTCAGACTCAATAAACACTTCCATGGTGTAGCTGTTATCGAGCAGTTCGTGCGCCGCTGTGCGTTTCATGATCGTAATAAGGTCATGTTCTTGGCCAAGCAGGGGCAATTGCGTTTCAACTCGAGTCACGCTGCTGGCGTTCCCAGTCAGGAGCATGATCAGCGTAAATTCGCTGCCAAAGATAGCGATACGGCTATCGACTATGTTACAACCAGCTTGAGTAACGAGCTGTACGACTTGGTTACAAATGCCTGGACGGTCCGTTCCAACTGCTGTAAGTACCAGATGTTGCTTCATAAATGAGCTTCTTGTCCTTTCTTCAATAGAGAGATGTTAGCACAGATATTGCGAAGAAATATCGAGCCAGTTCTTTTTAGTCTATAAAAAGCAGGAGGATGTTGAGGGGAGTGGTGGGAAATAAACAGTAAATGCAGGCTGTAGGATAAACAAAACGTTTGCATGATGTGCTTGCCTATTGTCTGGCCGTTTTATTCACTTAGATCTGACTTGGCTAACAAGACCAAAGAGTATATTTTCCTTGCTTGTGCTCTTCAGTATTTTCCAAATCACTGATAGATTCTAAAGTCACTCGAAAGCCCAACACGATTATCAATATTGCCGTTAATCAAACCAAATAGAGCAATTAAGTTGCTAGACCTCTAACAACTGGTAATTATTCATTCATTTGTACTTTGTAAGCGAGTTTACGCTCTTGTGTTTTTCAATCGCATTACAGTACCATGCAGAAAGAGTTAAATGAGGGAGATAAACATGTTTTCAGGAAGTATCGTAGCGCTGATTACGCCATTCAAAGCAGATGGCGAAGTAGACTTTGACGGTCTGCAAAAGCTAGTAGAGTACCACGTTGAAGCGGGTACAGACGGTATTGTGGCAGTAGGCACAACAGGTGAGTCAGCGACACTGACCATTGAAGAGCATGTAAAGGTCGTTAATAAAACTGTTGAGTTTGCCGACGGTCGCATCCCTGTGATTGCTGGCACGGGTGCAAATGCAACCCATGAGGCAGTAACATTTAGCAAATTACTGGCTGATTCTGGTATTGCTGGCTTCCTGAGTGTGACACCGTATTACAACAAACCAACTCAAGAGGGTTTGTTTCTACATTACAAGGCAATTGCCGAAGCGAGTGATGTGCCTCTAATTTTGTACAACGTACCAGGCCGTACTGCTGTTGATATGCAGCCAGAAACAGTGGCACGCTTGTCAAAGCTTGATAATATCGTAGCTCTAAAAGATGCAACGGGCGATTTGGAACGAATTGCAATTCATCGTGAACTTTGTGGCGAAGATTTTATCTTACTAAGTGGCGATGATGCGACAGGGCTGGATTTTGTGAAACTTGGCGGCAATGGTGTTATCTCGGTAACGAACAATATTGCAGCTAAAGACATGGCAGACATGTTCCATTTGGCAAGTGAAGGTAAGTACGAAGAAGCAGAAGCGATTAACCAACGCTTGATGACTCTACACAAAAACCTTTTCATCGAAGCAAGCCCTATCCCAGTAAAATGGGCAGCGCAAAAGCTTGGTTTGATTGAAGAAGGTGGTTTGCGTCTTCCTTTAACTACGCTTTCTGAAAAATCGCAGCCGATCGTCGAGCAGTCGCTAACAGACGCCCATATTTATTAAGATTGAGCTATTAAGATTGAGTTACTAGGATTGAAGTTCATACTGGGGGCCAAAGCGCCCTCGGTGTTTTAGGAGTATAGATGAAGCTTTCAAGCCAGTTAGTGTTAAGTTCATTAGCTGTATTCGTATTGACTGCCTGTTCAGGTGGTGCCAATCAACGTCGTCAAGCAAAAGATGACTTCGAGTATTTGAACTCCCCAAATTTGGGTGAGTGGAATGTCCCACAGGGTGCACAGCCTCAGTTTTACCCTAACTACGAGATCCCTCAGGGTAACTACGCTGGTGGTGTCGGTAAAGATGTCGACATTCGTCCACCTCAACAAGTCCTAGAGCTTATTCCCGGTGCACGTTTGGACCGCAGCAGTGATGGTGAAGTGACACTTTGGCTACTTCGTAAAGATGAACTAGATAAAGTTTGGCAAACGGTGCAAAACATGGTCGCGGCTAACGAGATTCCAGTTGAAAGCCAAACAGACTCTCGCATCGAGACAGGATGGGTGACTTGGGATTCGCCAGATGAAGAGCTAGAAATTGGCAGCCGATATGAAATCGTACGCGCTGAAGCAAATGGTCGACACGGCTTTAAGGTGAGCCTTATTGACTGGCGTGAAGGCAATCAAGTGAAAGAAGTAACGGCGACCAACCGTGAGCGCTACAATGTGTTCATGACGAACTTGGTCACCGCTCGCTACGATCAAGAAGTGCGTGAAGAAGCACAGCGTAAAGCGCAAGAGTTGGTTAAACAGATCCCAATCACAATGGGTAAAGACCGCAGCGGACTTCCTGTGATTATCGCGCGTGCGCAATACAACATGCTTTGGCAACGTCTGCCTAATATTCTACCTAAGATGGGCTTTAAGATTGAAGAGCGTAGCCAGTCTCAGGGCACAATCACTGCGAAATATGCATCTCCGGATGATGAATTCTGGAACGATATCGGCGTTAAACCAGTGGAGTTAGCCGCTGGTAAGTACACATTCTTACTTGGTGATTTAGGCAACCGTACGTCTATCAATATCACCGACTCCTCTGGCAAGCCAGTAGAAGAAGAGTTTTTGAAATCACTAGCGCCTGTATTGGCTGCAACAGTGAAGCAGTAAACAAAGCGAGCTTAACGCGGCGTGTTTACTTAATGATAGAAAAGGGACCTAGTGGTCCCTTTTTTGATGTTTAGATTAAATGTGTCGAGATGAAGCTGGTGAGTAACTAACGAGGCTCGTTTTTGTTTTTATCTTCTTCAGCGTAGCGCTGTTTATCCAATGTGTTCAGCTTATCTAAATCGTTCTTACGGCTTTTATCCATCTGACCAAACTTCATTTTTGCGGTATATTTGAGTGCGGCAATATTACCAATGACCACGCTCAACACTACAATAATAATGACCCAAGGATTGGTTAGTATTTCTATCATAGAGCCTCCGGCGGCGTGATATTGTGAATAAATTTGGCAACGACGTTATCCAAATTATTCAGTATGACGTCAATCCCTGCAATGTTGTCGGTCTGATTTTGTTTAATCAACTGGCTTCTGAGTACATCAAGCGTCAACTGCTCGAGGCATTGCTGCCCGACAGCGCGGTGACTAATGTGCCAAGGCTCAATCGAAACGCCACCTAAATCATGCTGATAAGGGAAGAAGAAACCGAACCGACCAAGGTTGGCTTTTAACCATTGGTAGAACGCTTGCTGGTGGCCTTCAAGATACTCCCAAGGTTCCAACTTGAGTTTGGTGTCAGCAGGCAATAAATTGCGCGCATAGACATCAAAATCACAACCCCAATGATGACGACTTCCTCCGGGCAATGCCGACCAGCGCAAAATGGCCATCAATTTCTCTTCGTCATTTAACTCTGCTTTATTCAAAGGGCGGGAGTTGATGTCGAGAATTGGCAACTCACCAGAAAACTTCCCGTTCCAGATGGCTTTTTGGCGATTAAAGTCACGAAAACCACTGGCGATTTCCATTTTGAAACCTGCTTCGGTTGCGGCATTAATCATCTTCAATAAGTCATTGACTACTTTAGGGTGAAGCATAAATGCCTTTTGCCCCACTAGTGTGGATTGAAGATGGGAATCAGTGATTCCGGTGAGTTGCTCTGGTGTCATTGTGTTCTCGCTGATTACTTCGCCAATAGGTGTTTCAACGTGTTTTCGTACATGTCCGTCAACTTTTCAAGATCGTCGACTTTCACACACTCGTTCACTTTATGAATCGTAGCGTTAACAGGGCCTAACTCTACGACTTGACCTCCCATTCGAGCAATAAAACGACCATCAGAAGTACCGCCAGTTGTAAGTAGCGCTGGCTTCGTATCATTGATTTCGGCCACAGCAGCTACAACCGCGTCTAGCAGTGCGCCCGTATCGGTCAGGAATGGGTCACCGTTGAATGTCCATTTTAGGTCGTAGTCCAGCTCATGCTTGTCCAATGTTTCGGTAACACGCTGAACAATTGCGTCATTGTTAAGCTCAGTACTAAAACGTAGGTTGAACTGAACATGGAACTCGCCAGGAATAACGTTAGACGCACCAGTGCCAGCCGATACATTCGGGATCTGGAAACTGGTCGGTGGGAAGTAATCATTCCCTTTGTCCCATTCTGTCGTCGCGAGTTCATGAATCGCGAGTAGAGACTCGTGCACTGGATTGCTGGCTAGGTGAGGGTAGGCCACGTGGCCTTGTGTTCCTTTTACCGTTAAATCACCAGTGATGGATCCACGGCGTCCATTTTTCACTACATCGCCAACCACTTCGGTGCTGGATGGTTCACCAACAATACACATATCGATGTTCTCACCACGTTCCATCAACGTTTCTACAACGCGAACGGTACCGTTGATAAATGGCCCTTCTTCATCCGACGTAATTAAGAAGCCAATTGAGCCTTTGTGATCTGGGTTTTCGGCGATAAAGCGTTCAACTGCAACAACCATAGCGGCGAGCGACCCTTTCATGTCAGCTGCGCCGCGGCCATGCAAGTAACCATCAATAATGGTCGGTTCAAACGGATGTGTATTCCAGTGTTCCAATTTGCCAGCTGGTACCACATCGGTGTGGCCAGCAAACGCAAATAGCGGCGCTTCTGAACCACGTCGAGCCCAGAAGTTCGTGGTGTCTTCAAATACCATCACTTCAATTTCAAACCCGAGTGCTTTTAAGCGCTCGATCATCAAATCCTGACAACCTGCGTCTTCCGGCGTTACGGACTGTCTACTGATCAGATCTTTAGCAAGTGCCAATACTGGACTGTCTGTCATCCTTGAGTATTCCTTTATTTAAGAGTTGAAAATGCTAGCGTATTGATCAGCTTTAAAACCGATATGAAGTTGATCATTCACTTTTAAAATTGGGCGTTTAATCATCGCAGGGTTTTCTACCAAAAGAGCGATGGCGTTTTCCTCGTTAAGTGTGCCTTTCTGCTCTTGCGCTAATTGGCGGTAGGTTGTGCCACGTTTATTGAGCACCTGTTCCCAACCTAAAGCGCGACAAAATTCACTTACCATTTCTGCATCAATGCCTTGCTTACGGTAGTCATGGAAGTCGTAAGCAATATCCTCGGCTTCTAACCATTTCTTGGCTTTTTTGATCGTATCGCAGTTGGGAATACCAAACATGGTAATCGACATAGTCTTTCCTTTTTCTTTGTTCTATTTTTCACTGGCGCGGTTAAGACGCACTTAAGTGATTTGGGCTGTTAAAGCATCCTATCAAGAAGCAATCAAACTGACAAAATGCGGTGGAAAATATTTTCAGATAGATTGAGATAACTAATGTCACATAACTTATTTACGATGAATGCGCTATAAATCGAATAAAAATTCGTCTAAATCAAATGGAAAAGTCGAGTTATTGATCAAACGCAACACCTCGCTGAGCAAAAACGAAATAATGAATCAGCACAATTTTAGGAGGTGTCAATGGAATTGAGTCCTGTTTTTGCAAGGCGGCTATATTTGGCCTTGTTGGTGGAAAACCTAGAAAGGCCGAATGTGCCAAAGTTGATCGAAAAAACGGGGTGGCCTCGTCGTACTATTCAAGATGTACTCAAGGCGTTACCTGGGATCGGCATTGAACTCATATTCGTTCAAGATGGCCGACGTCATAATGACGGCTATTATCAACTTTCAGATTGGGGGCCTTTTGATAGCCAATGGGTTCTAGAGCGGGAGAGAGATATCGCTAGCAGTCTTGGATTTCGTGCATAAGCCAGCAATTGCTGGCTTTTTTCATATTCAGGCCTCATCCATTGCAGCGGTAGGCGGAACCCAGCACGCTAAATGAAGTGATAAAATCTTGTGGGGAGACCATAAAAACGGTGTCTGCATCGATAGCCGCTGCATTGTTTTTTAAATCGTTCATCGCGCCTTGCATCATCGCGTCATTAGTCATGAAAATGTAGTTATACCAATGGCCTTCACTTCCGGTGACTTCGCCTTTGTATTCGCATCGCTCAGGGTCGAATTGCGCGTCAATGCGAATATGAACATCTTGACTTTGAGCATGAGTAAGGTGAGAAGGCATCGTGCAACCCGTTAGAAGCACGACAAAAAGTCCAAGTAACAGGCGTTTCATTAGCTATTTCCCCAATACTATGTAAGCAGCAAAGCCAATCCAGCTCAGAACAAGTAGTGTCCAAGGCAGTTTGCTTGATGAATGGTTTGGCGCATCGTCGGTGATATTGTCTTGTTCGATAATCTCTTCATGCTGACGTTGTTTTTCACGTTGCTGTTTTTTCTTCGCTTTATCGGCTTGGCGGTTGCGCTCTTTTTGTTGTTTCTTATATTGCGCGATGCCTTTTTCGATACCTTGAGCGATAAGCTTGGTTTGCTCTTTGGTTTGCCCCGGTTTCTGCGTGGATTTGGCAATTCTCATCGCTTCGGCTTGAGTTTCTTGAGAAGGCACAGGGGTGGCAGGAGTTCTTTTTTTCATGTTTCTCATCAACGTCGCTATAAATCTTTGTTTAGTTTACCTGTGTAAGGTGCTGAAATGAACTTCAGTTCTCATCTTTGTTGGCTTGCAACTCTGAAACGATAGGTTAAAGTGACGTTTTTATCACATAAAGAAGAAGATGTTGTGCGCTATTCGTTTGACCAATATGACGCTCATGGATTTTTAAAGGCGCCGATCATTTTATGGGTGGGATGGATGTTTCTTGTGCGTTCATGGGTGGTGTTTGCCATGGCTGGTGTAAGTCGTGATAGTGGCAGTAAGCTACTCGCTATTGTTTACCCAGATTCAAGTACGTTGTATTTAGGTTTGGCGATGGGCATTCCAAGTTTGCTTCTTATGTGGTTAATGGGGCTTCGTCATCCCGACAGAGGATGGGTAAACAGAATTACTCGCTATGGTCGCGAGATCACTTTGATCTTGTGCGGTATTCAACTTGCTCAGACCATGTATCATGTGTACCTAGAACATGGAGTGTTTAATTGGGCAAACGCCCTTACCATTACCTTATTAGCTTGGTTTATGATCTATCTTCTAAATGGAAGATGGGTAAAAGACTGTTTTCATGTGCCACAATTGGCGCACGATGAACAGCAGCATTCAAAGAATTAAAAACAATAACTTCCCACTCTGGGGCAAAGTAATAGAGGAAACCTCAATGTCACAAGCTCAAACGGCGATCGTGCCAGAAGCCGGGCCATTTGCACTGTACACTCAACTCAAAGTGAACCAAAACCGTGAAAACGTATTAGAAAAACTGAAAGCACTGCCAAAGTTGGTGGAAGAGTTAAACATTACCCAGCCGGGTGCAGCGCTGACGCTTTCTATCGCATTCACAAAATCGTTTTGGGAACACCTTAATGTAGACGCGCCAGAAGAGCTTATTGATTTTACTCAACTTGGCGAAGGTGACATCGTTGCTCCAGCAACAGACGTAGATGTACTGATTCACTGTCACTCGACTCGTCACGACTTGCATTTTTACGTGTTGCGTAAGTTCCTAGAAGAGACGGCACAAGATGTCACCATTGTGGACGAAACATATGGGTACCGTTACCTTGATGCTCGTGATATGACAGACTTTATTGATGGGACAGAAAACCCGAAAGGGGAGGCTCGCGCTGATGTGGCTCTAGTAAAAGAGGGCCCATTTGCTGGAGGCAGTTATGTCATGGCTCAACGCTTCGAACATAACCTTGCCGCTTGGAATCGCTTGAATGTCAAAGCGCAAGAAAAAGTGATTGGTCGTACCAAACCAGACTCTATAGAGCTAGAAGACGTTCCTGCTGCATCACACGTTGGTCGCGTTGATATTAAAGAAGAAGGAAAAGGTCTCAAGATTGTCCGTCATAGCTTGCCATACGGGACGGTAACAGGGCCTCATGGCCTGCTGTTTATTTCTTACTGCAATACACTTCATAACATTAAAGTGATGCTAGAAAGTATGTACGGCGTGACCGATGGTAAAACAGACCAAATGCTTCGTTTCACAAAAGCGGTAACTGGTGCGTACTTCTTCGCTCCTTCACAAGAAATGCTCGCAGAGCTAGCCATCAAGTAAGTTCTCAGACTTTATTTCTTAAGCCCTCCAATTGGAGGGCTTTTGTTTTCTATTTCTATTCCAATCTCTTTTCAAAAAACACTAAACTTTTCTGTTACTTGGTCGATAAGTACTCAAAGCCTTAATTTTAGGACTCTTTATTCGTGGCGATCACCGTTAATACCAATGTAGCAGCACTTGTCGCACAGCGTCATTTGACCAGTGCAACGGATATGCTGAACCAATCCATGGAGCGTTTGTCTTCAGGGAAGCGTATTAATAGCGCAAAGGATGACGCTGCGGGTCTGCAAATCTCCAACCGCTTGCAATCACAAATGCGTGGTTTGGATGTCGCGGTACGTAACGCGAATGACGGCATTTCCATCATGCAAACTGCGGAAGGCGCGATGAATGAGGTGACCAATATCATGCAACGTATGCGTGATTTGTCGCTACAGTCAGCCAATGGTTCAAACAGCAAAGCGGAGCGCACTGCACTGCAAGAAGAAGTTTCTGCTTTAAATGATGAGTTAAGTCGTATTGCAGAAACGACCTCCTTTGGCGGACGTAAATTGCTGAATGGCACATTCGGTACATCGTCTTTTCAAATCGGAGCAACGGCTGGTGAAGCGGTACAAATTGGCCTGCGGACCATGCAGCCGGAATCTTTAGGTAGCTTTTCAATGAGCTCATATCAAAGAGTCAGTTCAGATTGGACGGTTCAAAACGGAAATAATGAAATTGTTATCAGCTACCGTGATAACAATTTTGAAGAGCAGGAGATCCGTATTGAAGCTAAAGCTGGCGACGATATAGAAGAACTCGCGACTTACATTAATGGGCAAACCGATAAAGTGAAAGCGTCTGTTAATGAGGAGGGACAACTGCAGTTACTCATGTCCCACAAGGACGCCATAAAATACCCTGGACCAACCTTCAGTGGTGGCCTGGCTGATGAGTTAGAACTTGGCAAGTATGTCACCGTAAATAGAACGGTAGATAGTATTGATATTAGCACGGTCGGTGGCGCTCAGATGGCGGTCGGCATTTTAGATGATGCTTTGAAAACGGTAGATGGCAGTCGTGCGGAGTTAGGCGCGTATCAAAACCGCTTTAATCACGCGATCAATAATCTCGATAACATCCACGAAAACTTAGCTGCTTCCAACAGTCGTATCCAAGACACTGACTACGCGAAAGAAACCACGCAAATGGTGAAGCAGCAGATTTTGCAGCAGGTCAGTACTTCTATTCTTGCACAAGCAAAACAAGCGCCCAACCTAGCATTAACTTTACTTGGCTGATGAACGGCCTTGCCCGAATTTAACGTAAAACCTGCCTGTATCGACAATTCGAAAAGAAGCTTTAGCGAAAAATGAAAGTTTTTTTGCTTTTTTATCCGCTTTGTCACGATTACCCCTCCAAACGAATTATTTTCAAAAAAATCCAAAATTTTCTCTAAAGAAAACAGGGCATGCGCCGTTAATAAAAGTAACTTTGAGAGAACTACTTGGTTTTCCGAGACGTCGGAAACCGCTACACCGGAAAATCAATTGGAGAAATCACCATGGCAGTGAATGTAAACACTAACGTATCAGCGATGACCGCTCAGCGTTACCTAAACAACGCAAACTCAGCTCAACAAACTTCTATGGAGCGTTTGTCTTCAGGTTTTAAAATCAACAGCGCAAAAGATGACGCTGCGGGTCTACAAATCTCGAACCGTTTGAACGTACAAAGCCGTGGTTTGGATGTAGCGGTTCGCAACGCGAACGACGGTATCTCGATTGCACAAACTGCTGAAGGTGCAATGAACGAGACCACTAACATTCTTCAACGTATGCGTGACTTGTCTCTGCAATCAGCAAACGGTTCAAACTCGAAAGCAGAACGTGTTGCGATTCAAGAAGAAGTGACCGCTCTCAACGACGAACTAAACCGCATCGCAGAAACCACTTCTTTCGGTGGTAACAAGCTGCTAAACGGTACCCACGGCGCGAAATCGTTCCAAATCGGTGCGGATAACGGCGAAGCGGTAATGCTTGAGCTAAAAGACATGCGCTCAGACAACAAAATGATGGGCGGTGTAAGCTACCAAGCAGAAAGCGGTAAAGGTAAAGATTGGAACGTTGCCCAAGGCAAGAATGACCTAAAAATCAACCTAACGGACAGCTACGGCCAAGAGCAAGAAATCAACATCAGCGCAAAAGCGGGTGATGATATTGAAGAGCTTGCGACTTACATTAACGGCCAAACTGACCTAGTGAAAGCGTCAGTAGACCAAGACGGTAAACTGCAAATCTTCGCTGGCAACAACAAAGTTGAGGGCGAGGTCGAGTTTTCAGGTGGTCTATCTGGTGAACTAGGTTTGGGCGAAGGCAAAAAGGTAACGGTAGATACTATCGACGTAACCTCAGTTGGTGGCGCACAAGAATCTGTTGCTATCATCGATGCGGCACTGAAATACGTAGACAGCCACCGCGCAGAGCTGGGTGCATTCCAGAACCGTTTCAACCACGCAATCAGCAACTTGGACAACATTAACGAGAACGTGAATGCGTCGAAGAGCCGTATCAAAGATACAGATTTCGCGAAAGAAACGACGGCAATGACCAAATCACAAATTCTATCGCAAGCGTCAAGCTCAATCCTTGCGCAAGCGAAACAAGCGCCAAACTCAGCGCTAAGTCTGCTAGGTTAATTTCAAACCTAAGACGAGAACCTCATTGGCTCGTGGTGAGAGATGAGCGAGTAAACCCAGCTTCGGCTGGGTTTTTTTCTGTCTTTTGGGCCCCCAGGATTTCTGCGAATCACGACATTAGAGCTTCATCACATTTCAGTAAGCCAAAGAAAGTAATCGCAAAAAATTGAAAATTTCTTCTAAAGGATATTCATCGGTCGCCGTTAAAGGGACTGAGAGAAATGAGATGTACCTAAGTGAGGTGAGAGACACGACGGTACATTCACTAAAGCCTTAAGGAGATCAATTATGGCGATTAACGTTAATACTAACGTTTCTGCGATGACTGCACAGCGTTACCTAAACCAGGCAGCTGACGGTCAACAAAAATCAATGGAGCGTTTGTCTTCGGGTTATAAAATCAATAGCGCGAAAGACGATGCTGCAGGTCTACAGATTTCAAACCGCTTGAATGCACAAAGCCGTGGCCTAGACATGGCAGTGAAAAACGCAAATGACGGTATTTCTATTGCACAGGTTGCTGAAGGTGCAATGAATGAATCTACCAACATCCTACAACGTATGCGTGATCTTTCGCTTCAATCGGCGAACGGCTCTAACTCAAAAGCAGAACGTGTAGCGATCCAAGAAGAAGTAACAGCGCTAAACGACGAGCTAAACCGTATTGCTGAAACTACCTCTTTCGGTGGTAACAAGCTTCTAAACGGTACTTACGGTACTCAGTCTTTCCAAATCGGGGCGGACTCAGGTGAAGCAGTGATGCTTTCTATGGGTAACCTACGCTCAGACACTTCAGCAATGGGTGGTAAGAGCTACGCAGCAGAAGAGGGTAAAGACGCATCTTGGACTGTTGGTGAGAAAACAGAGTTCAAAATGAGCTACACCAACAAGCAGGGTGAAGAGAAAGAGCTATCAATCAGCGCTAAGCAAGGCGATGATATTGAACAGCTAGCGACATACATCAACGGTCAAAACGATGATGTAAAAGCCTCTGTTGGCGAAGATGGCAAACTACAAGTATTTGCTTCTTCTCAAAAAGTTGAAGGTGATGTTGAGTTTTCTGGCAACCTAGCAGACGAGATCGGCTTTGGTGGTCCGAAAGACGTAACAGTGAAAGACATCGACGTAACCACAGTAGCTGGCTCTCAAGAAGCAGTAGCGGTTATCGACGGCGCTCTTAAGTCCGTAGACAGCCAACGAGCTTCACTCGGTGCTTTCCAAAACCGCTTCAACCACGCAATCAGCAACCTAGACAACATTAACGAGAACGTTAACGCGTCTAAAAGCCGTATTAAAGATACTGATTACGCGAAGGAAACCACTGCGATGACTAAGTCGCAAATTCTTCAGCAAGCAAGTACTTCAATCCTAGCTCAAGCGAAGCAGTCTCCATCTGCAGCGCTAAGCTTGTTGGGCTAAGTGGTAAACCCAGCCTGAGGTCAACACCTTAGTGCTGGGGCACCAAAGCGATAGATTTTATCGTTAGCCCATAAGGTGGAAGGGAGATTGTAATGGATATATCCTCCTACGCATCGAACATCCAGCCTTACGGCACGCCAAATGGCACAAAGTTTGCAAATAAAAATGGCAATGATATAGGCACGTCTAGCCCAGCAAATTCAAATGGTGAGATTTCGCCGCAAAAAGCGAAAAACACCGAATACGACTTCTCTGTTCAAGCTGCGATCGAGATGGCTGAAAGCCGTCAAGAATTGAACAAAGAAGAACGTGAAAAATTGGTCGCACAAATGAATGAATTTGTAACGTCCATAAACAAAGGAGTCGCATTTCGAGTGGATGAAGAATCCGGACGAGATGTGGTGACGATTTATGAAGCCAATACCGGTGACGTGATTCGTCAAATTCCTGATGAAGAAATGCTAGTGGTATTGCGTCGCCTAGCTGAGCACACAGCCAACAGCGGGTTGTTGACTGAAAAAGTGTAAGTCGTTTTTAGAGGTGATTTGATGAGTTTAGGCCCTTTGGGGATGTCTGGCGGCATGGATATTAATTCCATGGTCAGCAAAATTGTGGATGCCGAACGCGTACCAAAGCAGCAACGCATCGACAACGAACGCACGACAATTAATGCCAGTATCAGTGCTTACGGGCGACTCAGAGAATCATTGGATACGATGAAAAATCTCATGGCGAACTTTCGTCAGGAGAAAGCATTTGCCGTTCGCACTGTCGAAACGACCAATGACAATATCGTATCTGCCACGGCAACCACAGATGCTATCGCTGGCAAATATGCTATCGATGTGTTGCAGCTTGCTCAGAGCCATAAAGTCGCTTCTGACGTATTGCCAGAAGACGCAAAATTTGGCCCTGGTAAGCTGCAGATTTCGCTTGGTGATGAGCGTTTTAATATCGATGTTCGTTCCCGATCTAAGCTCATCGATGTCGTACGTGGCATCAATGGCGCTAAAGATAACCCTGGCGTTCGTGCATCTCTTATTAACGACGTCGAAGGTCCACGCCTTATCCTTGCTTCTAGCCTCTCTGGTAAGGATCATCAAATCAGAGTCAGTGTGGAGGCAGAAAAAGGCAACCCTCTTAAATATTTCGAATACCAAACACTTGAAGACCGCGTCAACGCGCTTGAAGAAGCTCGTTCAGCGGCGGAAGATGTCTTAGGTCCTCTTAAATTTCCGGAACAACCAGCAGAAGAGCTGGATGCAAACGGCAATCCTCTACCTCCAGAAGAGCAAAAAGCGGCAGACGATGTACAAGATGATGCATCGCAAGCGCCAATCTCTGCGGCGGGTGCAGAAGCAGCCAAAGCTGGTCAAGAAGCCATTGATGAAGCCAACCGACGCGCGAGCTTACGCCCTGAAGACAGAATTCCAGGGTGGACAGAAACTGCGTCAGGTACTTTGTTGGACTCTTATGAAGAACCAGAGCTTGAACTCGACGAAAAGGCAATAGAGAAGGCACCAGATGTACCAGGCTGGAATAATGCCGCATCGGGCACCCTAACCGATTCTTACGTTACGACGAAAGAGGCTAAGCAGCTTCTTGAGCAAGAAAAAGCGGAAATCGAGCAAAAAATTGCGAGTGAAAAGCAAGCGTTAGACGAAAAAGTGGCACGTGGTGAACTTTCCGAAGCGCAAGCTAAGCAAATTCATCGCGCTAAACTTGATCCTCAAGAACGTGAGCGTCTGGAAAAAATTGATGAAGCAGAAGCGAAAATCGCAAAGGCACAATCTGCTTTTGAACAATACCTTGGGATGACAGAAGTACAAGCAGGGCAAGATTCAGAAGTTCTGCTTGATGGCGTGGCAAAGCTATCTAGCCACAACAATGTGATTGAAGATGCGATCGAAGGTGTTGATTTAACACTAAAAGGCAAATCAGAACCGAATAAACCGCCTGCTGAAATTGGTGTCGAGTACGACCGTCAAAGTGTACGCAACGATATCGAAAACTTTGTGGCAGCGTATAACTCGTTTTATCAAACCTCCCAAGCGTTGGCGAGTGTGGATCCGGTAACTGGCCAAAAAGGGCCGTTGTCAGGTGACAGCACCGTACGCAGTGCAGATTCACGATTAAAATCGGTCTTTTCTACTCGAATCGATAAAGCACCTGAAAACCTAAAGTCCTTAACAGAATTTGGCATTACGACCACACGTCAAGGCACCCTAGAAATCAACTATGACATGCTAGACCGCCAGTTGAACAATAACTTCAACGAGTTAGAAAAGTTCTTCGGTGGCAACACAGGTTTTGCTAAACGAGTAGAAGATGCGATTCACGGTATCACAGGTATTACAGGCAGTATTCGTACTCGAGAAAAAAGTCTCACAGAACAAAACTACCGTTTGAGTGACGATCAAGCGGCATTAGATCGCCGCATGGAAAGCCTAGAGAAGCGTACTCATGCGAAGTTTACCGCGATGCAAGATGCGACCGGTAAAATGCAAGGCCAGTTAGGCGCTTTGATGAGTGCGTTGGGTTAATAAATGCAAAAAGAACTCATGGAAATTAGTGATATAGATCAACTAATTACGCAAGAATTAGAAAAAATTGATTTTAATGCTGAAGAAATTCTTCGCTTGGTCGATATCAGGGAACGGTTATTGCAAAACCTGTTACCAATTATTCATCAAAATCCTTTGGTTAAGCAGGATGCAGAGTGGCAAGCATTGCTAACTCGTACCAAAAGAATTGTCGAGCTGATGCAATCGGAAACGTCAAAGGTCGGAAAAGAGCTCCATAAGTTTCGTTATGGCCAGCGTTCACTTCAGCAGTACAAAAAATTTATTTAAAAGAGGATTACTATGCGCGGTTCTTTGCAAGCATACAAAAAGGTATCAGTCGACAGCCAGCTTAGCGCGGCTTCTCCGCACAAAGTCATTCAAATGCTTATGGCTGGTGCGATTGAGCGCCTTATTCAAGGTAAAGCAGCCATGCAAGCAGGCAATATTCCAGCAAAAGGTGAGCGCTTAGGTAAAGCGTTAGACATCATTATCGCGCTACGCAGCTGTCTATCTATGGATGACGGTGGTGATATTGCTTCAAACTTAGATTCACTGTATGAGTTTATGATCACGCAAATTTCTGCTGCTAACCATCAAAATGAGCCTCAGCTGATCGACGACGTTATCGACATTATCCGTGAGATCAAGTCCGCTTGGGACCAAATCCCAACAGAGTTTCATAATCTTACCGCTGCTGAAGTTGGTATTTAATAGTCAAAACAATGCGTTAAGATACTAGACGAATATATTTGTCAATTGCGCAACGAGTTGTGTAGCAAAGTTTCTATCAAGCTCACACCTCTCCATTGCTTGGTTGCCTTATTTTTATATTCAAATAAAATAGAAGCCATTAGTAGCCCTAATGGCTTTTTTGTTGCTGATTTTCCTATTTTGTCTATCGTAAATTGAGTGTGGTGGTTCTGCCTTCTTTAGCACCCAATTGCGCAAATCAAGGTTTGGCCGCAACGCACCTAAAATAAAGGCAATCATTCTTACTTATGCATGGTTTGGCAAAGCTGCTTGTAATTGATGATGACGCATCAAGTCGTTTAAATTTAAGCAATATATTGGAATTTGTTGGAGAAAATTGCGAAGCGGTCAGTTCTGATCAGCTCAGCGATGTTGATTGGTCTAGCGTATGGTCGTGCTGTATTGTTGGTAATATTCCAGCAGGTCAAGCGGCGAGTACGGTTATCTCTCATTTAAACAGCGCTTACCACATCCCTCTTCTAGTCATGGGCCGTTTTCCTTTGCCTGTTGATGATCTTCCAAATTTTGTTGGTGAACTAGAGCTGCCGCTTAATTACCCACAGCTTAGTGAAGCGTTACGCCACTGCAAAGATTTTCTGGGGCGAAAAGGAGTGAATGTTGTTGCTAGTGCACGCAAAAACACGCTTTTTCGCAGCTTAGTTGGTCAAAGTAGAGGTATTCAAGAAGTTCGACACCTGATTGAGCAAGTATCAAACACAGAAGCAAACGTGTTGATCTTAGGTGAGTCCGGTACGGGTAAAGAAGTTGTTGCGCGTAACATCCACTATCATTCTTCATACCGCGATGGCGCATTTGTACCTATTAACTGTGGTGCAATACCGCCTGAGCTCCTAGAAAGCGAATTATTTGGTCACGAAAAAGGCGCGTTTACTGGTGCGTTAACTGCCCGTAAAGGTCGATTTGAGCTCGCAGACGGTGGCACGATCTTTCTTGATGAGATTGGCGATATGCCAATGTCGATGCAAGTAAAGTTGCTTCGTGTATTGCAAGAACGCTGCTTTGAACGTGTAGGTGGCAATAGTACCATCAAGGTAAATGTTCGAGTGGTGGCGGCGACACACCGTAATCTAGAAAATATGATTGAAGAAGGCACGTTCCGAGAAGACTTGTTCTATCGCCTGAACGTGTTTCCAATTGAGATGCCAGCGCTGAAAGAGCGCAAACAAGATATACCATTGCTGCTGCAAGAACTGATGACACGTTTAGAGGCGGAAGGCGGACAACCTATCTGCTTTACACCTCGTGCAATCAACTCACTTATGGAGCATCACTGGCCGGGCAACGTACGCGAGTTGGCTAATCTTGTTGAGCGAATGATTATTCTGTATCCAAATAGCTTGGTGGATGTAAACCATCTACCAACCAAATATCGCTACAGTGACATCCCAGAGTTCCAACCAGAGAGCAATCCATTTGTTTCGGTGGAAGAGCAAGAGCGTGACGTATTCCAAGATATCTTCTCTGAAGATTTTAGCTTTGAAGATCAAGACGACCTTGATCACAGCATGAACGCCCCGCAAGCGCTGCCACCGGAAGGGGTTAATTTGAAAGAGCTGCTGGCTGATTTAGAAGTTAATATGATCAGCCAAGCATTAGAAGCGCAGGGCGGCGTTGTAGCAAGAGCGGCCGACATGCTGGGTATGCGACGTACTACGCTGGTGGAAAAAATGCGTAAGTACAACTTACAGCGCTAGGTAAAGTGAAGTTTTAAGACGATATCTGAATAATCACTTGGGCTGGTTAACATCGCTTTTCTGGCATCCAAAACCGTTATCTCTGAGTGTCAACTTATTGTCGATGGCTTAACGTCCTGATAAATATAAAAAATAGCTTGGTACGCTAATTGCTTACCAAGCTATTTTAGTTTTAGCGGCGATATTTCGACAGGCAGTAATGGATAACAACACCAATCAATCCCATTTAGATTCCGTAGAGAATCAGGTTGAGCGCTACAAACAGGTGCTCGATGTGATGCCTGCTGGAGTGATTTTGCTCGATACGTACGGAGTAGTGCGTGAAGCAAATCCAGAAGCGCACCGAATTCTTGAGATTCCACTGGTTAACGAAAAATGGTTCAACGTTATCCAGGCGGTGTTTGACCCACGTGAAGATGATGGCCATGAAGTTTCCCTGCGGAATGGCCGTAAAGTTCGACTCGCCATCTCGGCGTCCACAACAGGTCAATTGATCCTGATTACCGATTTAACCGAAACCCGTTTACTTCAAGCTCGTGTCAGTGATTTACAGCGCTTATCGTCGTTAGGACGTATGGTTGCGTCGCTTGCTCACCAAGTAAGAACGCCGCTGTCGAGCGCTATGTTATATGCATCCAATTTGGGAGCGCCAAATCTTCCTCCAGCGACAAAAGATCGCTTCCAAACCAAATTAATGGATCGACTGCACGATTTGGAAAAGCAGGTTAATGATATGCTGCTTTTTGCTAAAGGTGGTGATAATAAAGTCATTAAGCCATTCACGATTGCCCAGTTGGTAGCGGAATATCAGCCGATGGTCGAAACCGCGCTAAAAAACAACAGTATTGATTACTGCCTAGAAGTGGAAGAAGAACAAACTGAGCTACTAGGTAATGCGAACGCCATTGCATCCGCATTAAGTAATCTGGTCATGAATGCGATTCAAATGTCTGGTAAAGAATCGCAAGTCGATATTTTTTTCCGCCCGGTAAATGGTGAGTTACGCATTTCTGTGCAAGACAGCGGACCGGGAGTGCCCGAAGAACTGCAAGCCAAAATCATGGAGCCATTTTTTACCACACGTTCTCAAGGAACTGGATTAGGGTTGGCAGTTGTTCAAATGGTTTGCCGTGCCCATGACGGTCGATTGGAACTTATTTCAGAGCAGGGTGATGGAGCCTGCTTCACCATGTGCATTCCGCTAGAGCGAGTGCAAACAGAAGCGCAATAAGCGGCTTTTGGTAATAACAATTTCTGGAGAATCATAATGGCGCAAAGCAAAGTGCTGATCGTAGAAGACGATGAAGGTCTTCGTGAAGCCCTAGTCGATACTCTGGCTCTGGCAGGGTATGAGTGGTTGGAAGCGGACTGTGCTGAAGATGCACTGTTGAAGCTGAAATCGAATACGGTTGATATCGTCGTTTCTGATGTGCAAATGGCGGGTATGGGTGGCTTAGCTCTACTCAAAAGCATCAAGCAGAATTGGCCTAACTTACCAGTATTGCTAATGACGGCGTACGCCAACATTGAAGATGCCGTGTCTGCAATGAAAGATGGCGCGATTGACTACATGGCGAAACCATTTGCACCAGAAGTGTTGCTAAATATGGTCAGTCGTTATGCACCGATAAAAAGTGATGACAACGGTGATGCTATCGTTGCTGATGAGAAAAGTCTGCGCTTACTCGCGTTGGCCGATAAAGTGGCACGTACAGATGCGAATGTTATGGTGCTAGGTCCGAGTGGCTCAGGTAAAGAAGTGATGTCGCGTTATATTCACAACGCGTCAAATCGTAAAAATGGTCCTTTTGTCGCAATTAACTGTGCCGCGATTCCTGACAATATGCTCGAAGCAACACTGTTTGGCTATGAAAAGGGCGCATTTACTGGTGCTGTTCAGGCATGCCCAGGAAAGTTTGAACAAGCGCAAGGTGGCACAATCTTGCTTGATGAAATCAGCGAAATGGACCTGAACCTGCAAGCGAAGTTGTTGCGTGTTTTGCAAGAGCGAGAAGTAGAGCGCCTAGGCAGTCGCAAAAGCATCAAGTTAGATGTTCGTGTGTTAGCGACGAGTAACCGTGATCTTAAGCAATACGTGTCAGAAGGAAACTTCAGAGAGGACTTATATTACCGCCTGAATGTATTCCCAATTGCGTGGCCTGCGCTTAAAGAACGTAAAGGCGATATTGCACCGCTTGCCAAGCATCTTGCTGAGCGTCATTGCAGCAAAATGGGCATGCCAGTGCCTCAATTCTCGACCGTTGCGTTAGAAAAACTATTGCAATACCCTTGGCCGGGTAATGTTCGTGAATTGGATAACGTGGTTCAACGAGCGCTGATATTAAGTGAAAATGGCGACATCGATGCAGAGCACATTTTGCTCGAGGGCGTAGATTGGCAAGATGCCAATAGCTTGCAACACGTGGTGCAAAATGCAGATATGGTCGTGCCCAATGTTAAGCCAGTTGCTCAAGCTGAGAGTGTCAGCCGCCCAGTAACTGGTGGAGAAGGCTTAGGCAGCGAGCTGCGCGATCAAGAATACGCCATTATTTTGGAGACTTTGGTTGAGTGTAATGGTCGACGCAAAGAAATGGCGGAGAAACTGGGTATAAGCCCTCGAACCTTGCGCTATAAGCTTGCCAAAATGCGTGATGCTGGTATAGATATCCCGAATTAACACAGACAACGGCCATAAGACAAAAAGTGTAAGTAAATTGATTGCTAATGTCTTATGGCACGTTAATTGCTGTGTCAATAATCAGTTTTGTTAATAGTCAATCTTTTGGCTTAGAGGTGCTAATGAAAATTGATGGTATTCAGGCAGAAATGCGCGCCATGATGGTAGAAGCAACCAATACGGCTCCTACTGCAAGTGGGGCGAAAGTTGGAGCGGATTTTAACGATCTCCTAACTAAAGCCATCAATAACGTGAACACACTTCAAAAAGCATCTGGTGATTTACAAACCCGTTTTGATCGTGGTGATGCCGATGTATCCCTTTCTGACGTTATGATCGCTCGTAACAAGTCTAGTGTCGCTTTTGATGCGACGGTTCAAATTCGCAATAAACTCGTTGAGGCATATAAAGACCTCATGAACATGCCAGTGTAATTTAGGTAATAAGTGTGGCAGACAAGTCTACAGATTTAACCGTCACTGAAGGCGGCTCAGATGGTGCACTGGTAGCAAGTTCCGATGTGGATGTGGAGAGTCAAAATCCAGATCTAGAGGAGCGCAGTGCGTCAAAATTCGATATGGCAGTGGGCGACCTCGATTTACTTCGTCAGGTTGTGCTTGTGCTGTCGATATCCATCTGTGTTGCATTGATCGTGATGCTGTTCTTTTGGGTCAAAGAACCGGAGATGCGCCCACTTGGTGCGTATGAGACCGAAGAATTGATCCCCGTTCTGGATTATCTGGACCAGCAGAAAATCAATTATAAGCTTGATGGCAATACTGTTTCTGTTGAATCGAGTGAGTACAACTCGATCAAACTTGGCATGGTTCGTTCCGGCGTTAACCAAGCTACAGAAGCAGGCGATGATATTTTGCTGCAAGACATGGGTTTTGGTGTTTCACAACGTCTCGAGCAAGAGCGTCTCAAACTCAGTCGAGAGCGCCAATTGGCTCAAGCAATTGAAGAAATGAAGCAAGTTCGCAAAGCACGAGTGTTATTGGCACTGCCAAAGCACAGCGTATTTGTGCGTCATAACCAGGAAGCGTCTGCGTCGGTATTTTTGACATTGTCGACAGGCACGAACCTTAAGCAGCAAGAAGTGGATTCTATTGTCGACATGGTAGCGAGTGCCGTGCCGGGAATGAAAACTTCTCGAATTACCGTCACAGATCAGCATGGCCGCTTACTCAGCTCAGGCTCCCAAGATCCTGCTTCTGCGGCGCGACGCAAAGAACAAGAATTAGAACGCAACCAAGAACAAGCGCTGCGCGAAAAAATTGATTCCGTACTATTACCGATTTTAGGTTATGGCAACTATACGGCGCAGGTTGACATCCAAATGGATTTCAGTGCGGTTGAACAAACTCGCAAACGCTTTGATCCGAACACCCCTGCGACCCGCAGTGAGTACGCACTCGAAGATTACAATAACGGTAACATGGTAGCGGGTATTCCGGGTGCGTTGAGTAATCAGCCTCCAGCGGATGCCTCAATTCCGCAAGATGTGGCTCAAATGAAAGATGGTTCTGTCATGGGGCAGGGGTCAGTTCGTAAAGAGTCCACGCGTAACTTTGAGCTAGATACCACCATCAGCCACGAGCGAAAGCAGACCGGGACGGTGGCTCGTCAGACCGTTTCTGTTGCGATTAAAGACCGTCGTCAAGTTAACCCTGATACGGGTGAAGTGACTTATACCCCAATGTCCGAATCTGAAATCAATGCCATTCGCCAAGTATTAATTGGTACTGTTGGCTTTGATCAAGGCCGTGGCGATTTGCTGAATGTATTGAGTGTAAAGTTTGCTGAGCCAGAGGCTGAGCAGCTAGAAGAACCACCAATTTGGGAGCACCCTAACTTCAGTGATTGGGTTCGTTGGTTCGCAAGTGCATTAGTGATTATTGTGGTTGTGTTGGTTCTGGTTCGCCCAGCAATGAAGAAATTGCTTAACCCTACCAGCGATGATGAAGACGAAATGTACGGACCAGACGGCTTGCCGATTGGTGCGGATGGTGAAACTAGCTTGATTGGCAGTGACATCGAAAGCAGCGAACTGTTCGAGTTTGGCTCAAGTATTGATTTGCCAAACCTTCATAAAGATGAAGATGTATTGAAAGCGGTTCGCGCTCTGGTTGCGAATGAACCTGAACTGGCTGCTCAAGTAGTGAAAAACTGGATGAATGACAATGGCTAACGATATCGTACCTCAAGATGACAACGCCGCGGGAATGCCAGTAGAGCTGGATGTTTCAACCATTACTGGCGAAGAAAAAGCGGCAATTTTGCTACTGAGCCTTAATGAACAAGATGCAGCTGGCATTATCCGTCACCTAGAACCAAAACAGGTTCAGCGTGTTGGTAGTGCGATGGCTCGCGCGAAGGATCTCAGCCAAGACAAGGTATCTGCTGTTCATCGTGCGTTTTTGGAGGATATCCAGAAATACACCAACATTGGTATGGGCAGCGAAGACTTTATGCGTAATGCACTGGTTGCCGCTCTTGGTGAAGACAAAGCCAACAACTTAGTTGACCAGATCCTACTTGGTACGGGCTCAAAAGGTTTGGATTCTTTGAAATGGATGGACCCACGCCAAGTGGCGAGCATTATTGTCAATGAACACCCACAGATTCAAACTATCGTACTGTCTTATTTAGAAGCAGACCAATCTGCAGAGATTTTGTCTCAGTTCCCTGAGCGCGTGCGTTTGGATCTGATGATGCGTATTGCCAACCTTGAAGAAGTTCAGCCATCAGCATTGGCAGAGCTGAACGAAATCATGGAGAAACAGTTCGCGGGTCAAGCGGGTGCACAAGCAGCCAAAATTGGCGGCCTGAAAGCAGCAGCGGAGATCATGAACTACCTAGACAACAACGTCGAAGGTTTGTTGATGGAACAAATTCGCGATCAGGACGAAGACATGGCGACGCAAATCCAAGACCTAATGTTTGTCTTCGAAAACTTAGTCGAAGTGGACGACCAAGGTATTCAGAAGTTGCTGCGTGACGTACCACAAGACGTGTTGCAAAAAGCACTCAAAGGTGCAGATGACTCGTTACGTGAGAAAGTCTTCAAGAACATGTCTAAACGTGCTGCTGATATGATGCGTGATGATATAGAAGCGATGCCGCCAGTACGAGTGGCAGATGTAGAAGCCGCTCAGAAAGAAATCTTAGCAATTGCCCGTCGAATGGCGGATGCTGGTGAGCTCATGTTGTCTGGCGGTGCTGACGAATTCTTATAATTTCTATTGCTTCGCAATTATCCTATTGCGGAGCACCCTCACTTCTTAATCGAACACACAATAGGTAACCCATGGCTGGCGATAGAAAACGTGGATTTATCCGTCCTGATGAAGATGATTCGATGATCGAACCTCAACGTTGGGGGCTGCCTGATTATGGCGAGCCTAAAGCCAAACAAGCAAAACAAACCGCGTTCAACTATGACCCGGGATGGGTGCCGAATTTTGATGAGCCTGAAGAAGAGCAGCCACTTGCGCTAACCGAAGAGCAAATTGAACTGATTAAGCAAGGCGCTTATCAAGAAGGCTTACATCAAGGTCAGGAAGCTGGCTTTAAGCAAGGTTACGACAAAGGTAAAGAAGAAGGGTTGCAAGCCGGCCATGCTGAAGGTCTCGAGCTCGGAAAAGCTGAAGGGGTAACTGCAGGGCAAGAATACATTCAGCAGCAAGTTGAAACCTTTATGAACTTGGCCAATCAGTTTGCTCAACCTTTGGAGTTGATGAATGCTCAGGTTGAAAAGCAGCTGGTGGATATGGTGCTCTGTTTAGTTAAAGAAGTGGTGCACGTTGAAGTACAAACCAACCCTCAAATTATTTTAGATACGGTGAAGCAGTCGGTCGAAGCGCTACCAATATCAGGCCACCCTATTACCTTGCACCTGAATCCAGAAGATGTCGCGATTATTCGTTCAGCTTATGGTGAAGAAGACCTTAATTGTCGCAACTGGACGTTAGTTGCTGAGCCATCGCTCAATCGAGGTGACGTCCAGATTGAAGCCGGTGAATCAAGCATTAATTATCGCATGGAAGAACGCGTCAAAAGCGTATTGCACAGCTTTTGTGGCGCAAACCGTCATCAAGAGGGTGAGTAATCCATGCAAGCACTCGCTGACCGCTTAAAAAGCTACAAAGTTGAAGGCCTTACGACGCGCCCTGTCGCCTCTGGCAAACTGGTGCGTGTGGTTGGGTTAACGTTGGAAGCAACCGGCTGTCGCGCACCAATTGGCAGTTTATGCTTAGTGGAAACCATGTCAGGTCAGATGGAAGCCGAGGTTGTCGGCTTTTCAAGTGACAACCTATTTTTAATGCCAAGCGAACAAATTACGGGCATTTTACCTGGCGCGAGAGTCACCCCTTTAACCAGTGACGCTGGTTTGCCTGTCGGCATGGAGTTACTTGGGCGCGTGATAGACGGGGTTGGGAATCCACTTGATGGACTTGGCCCTTTGTATACCGATCACCGTGCCTCTTTTAATGCCGAGCCGATCAACCCGTTGGCTCGAAAACCAATTTCTGAACCGCTCGATGTTGGCCTAAAAGCCATCAATGGTTTGTTGACGGTTGGTAAAGGTCAGCGTATCGGTCTGTTTGCAGGTTCTGGTGTGGGTAAATCGGTCACGCTTGGCATGATGACGCGAGGCACCACCGCACAGGTTGTGGTCGTCGGCCTGATAGGTGAGCGTGGACGTGAAGTTAAAGAGTTCATCGAAGAGATCTTGGGTGAGGACGGTCGTCGCCGCTCAGTGGTGGTCGCGGCGCCTGCCGATGCTTCACCTCTAATGCGCTTAAAGGGGTGCCAAACGGCATTAACGATTGCTGAATACTTCAGGGACCAAGGGTTAGATGTTCTGCTATTGATGGATTCGTTGACTCGTTTTGCACAAGCACAGCGTGAAATCGCACTTTCTGTTGGTGAGCCGCCAGCGACGAAAGGTTACCCGCCTTCTGTATTTGCCAAGCTGCCAGCGCTGGTTGAGCGAGCGGGTAATGGGTGTGCCGAGCAAGGCTCGATTACGGCGTTCTTTACCGTGTTGACCGAAGGGGATGATTTGCAAGATCCGATAGCGGACGCATCGCGAGCCATTCTTGATGGCCATATTGTACTTTCTCGTGAAATGGCGGATGCAGGCCATTATCCGGCGATTGATGTCGAGAAGTCGGTGAGCCGTGTTATGCCGCAAATCACGACCGAAGAGCACGTTCTGATGTCAAAAGCGGTGCGACAGGTCTTGTCTATTTGTCGCAAGAATCAAGATTTGGTCTCGATTGGAGCGTACAAACCGGGTACCGATCCTGCTATTGATGGCGCATTTACTTTGAAACCGAAGTTAGACGAATACTTGCAGCAGAGCATGAAAGAATCGGTGCCATACGATATGTGCGTCAATATGCTTAGAAACATTTTGGGTGGGTGATAGCGCATGAATAATGCGATGGAGTTTCTACTTGAGCAAACTAAGGATCGTGAAGACCAAGCTGTGCTTGCACTGAACAAAGCGCGTTCTGAACTCGAAGATTATTACCGTCAGGTTGAACAAATTGAAAAGTATCGGCTTGATTATTGCCAGCAACTCGTCGACCGTGGTCAGGCGGGCCTAACGGCAAGTCAATATGGACACTTAAATCGATTCCTTACCCAGCTAGATGAAACTTTATCTAAGCAAAAGCAAGCAGAAAGTCATTTCAAAGAGCAGGTTGAAAACTGTAAAGAATATTGGTTAACCGTGCGTAAAGAACGCAAATCCTATGAGTGGATGATAGACAAACGCGAAAAAGAGAAACAACTTGCTGAAGCTAAGCGCGAACAAAAGCAAATGGACGAGTTTTCCACCTTACTTTACAGTCGAAAACCACATCGTTTCTAAACGTTATCGGTTCGATATTGCATTACGGTGTTGCAGCTGACTACATCTCTACCGATTCAAGTAAGGTAACTTTGATTGAGTCTTGTTCAATTAACTCAAACACCTTCGGTCGAATCTCGCGAACCCACCACTCGTTGTATGTTTTTTCGTAGAGAGCCTGGCGTGCTTGTTCATTGTCGAACTCTCTAAGCCAAACAAAATAGTCATGTCCATCATCACCAGTGTGGACGTAAGTATTCAGTACACGCATGCCTTGTGAACGTTGATAGGGCAACAGTTCTTCCTTCATCCAACTTAGCCACTGTTCTGTTTTGCCTGCTCTGATTCTATATTGGCGTAATTCTGTGATCTTCAAAGTGATTCCTTAATTGTTAAGTCAAATGTCTGTTTACGCTTATCGTTTTTCAAAGTCAATCAAGTAGCTGTACATCATGTTAGGAACCAGGTTATCGGATAGTATTGTTGATGTTTGTTCCATAAACATGCCATCTATTAGCTTGCCGAGAATTGGCTCAATATTGTGGTGTGATTTTTGCATTTTAGCTGTCAGTGTCGGGTCTTTTTGACCTTAGTTTGCCGCCAGTATTGCTGCCTGCCAGCGATATACTCAGAGCCACGAGAACGAGAGTTTCTAAATGAGTGTGAATTTGTCCCATGTATCTGCGACTACCAAGACGCCAGTTTCTGATGTGTCCGCTAAAGCGTCCGCAGAGAGCACTGAGAGCAAGGGATTTTTAGAAACGTTAACCGATGCGTTTGCTGGTAAACAAAAGCCCGAAAAAGTAGCAACAGAATCGACAGTGGTTGAAGAAAAAGAAAGAGCGGATGTAGGCAGTACTTCTTCTGCTAACGTCTCGGACGAATTGTTGGCGCAAGAAAGCCAAGAATCCGTCAGTGACGAGCCCCATGGTTTTGATGAAATATCAGCAAACAAACCGAATGCAACCTTAAGTGAAGAAGCAAGTTTACAAAAGGCGAGTAACAGCACACCTTTGGAGAATGATGTTGAAGCTATTGAAAAAGTGAAATCAACATCAATCGATACGAGCAACCCATCAAATACAGTGGACGTAAAAAGCACGATGGGCGAAGGACAACAGCTTCTTGGTCGAATTGAACAAGCGAATCAAACCCTGAATGCGAGTAATGCATCCATCGATAGTGGCAAAGTTTTGCCTCAGAGCGCGAATTTAGTGCATTCGTTCCACGAGCAAGCAACCGTTTCGACACACCTTGATGAGCTGGCTTTGAATGAAACGCCATCAGTTCATTCGCTTGAACAAGCACAGATGATCCCAGGACAAGACTTAGAGCCAATTTTAGATAAGAATGGTCAACCTATCGATGTCGACAAACTTTCGCCTGAGTTTGCTGCTTGGCAAGAGCTAGCGAAACAAGCCAGCCATCCGACGGCTAAGAGCGCAGTCAGTGGTGAAGTAGCTAATGATCTGTCGCCGTTGTTAACAGACGTTGATGGTTCCAACATCGACGCGCTTCCACGAGTCTCCTTGGATGAACTTGAAGTTATAGATACTAAGTTGGCGCAAGGAAAACCACTGACTCGGCAAGAAGCTCAGATCATTGAAGGGTTGAAACAAGGAAGGATCACGGCGGATATTCCTGATCAAGACCTTGCCCAATTTGTTGCGCTCCCTAATGACATTAAACAGATTCTCGCAGAGCAACAAGTACAACATAATTTAACTCGCCAGGCTGGACCTATGGCAGTGTCTCAGCAAATCCAGCATACAGCGGCTCAAGTACCCCAGCCACAAACTGCTCATAGTGGAGAAAAAGTCGCATTATCTCCAACGCCTGATACGTTGATAGCCGCGCAAGTGCCGACGTCGCTTCAAGGTGTGAAAGACGGAGAGATTAGCCAGAAAGTGATGAACGCAGCATTGGAGACTGGTGCGCTAAAGTCGACTGCGGATAAACAAGATAAGCCGGACCTCCAACATGGCTTCGCTGGACAGCTTCAGGCTATGGCAGGTCAGCAAGGAATTAATGTACAGCAACAAGCGCGTATTGATGCTGCACAACAAGCTCAGCTTCCGTTGCAACTAACTAAAGAGCTAGCCAACGAGCAAGTTGCGGAAAAAGTGCAAATGATGATGTCGAAGAATCTGAAAAATCTCGATATTCGTCTTGATCCACCAGAGTTAGGTCGTATGCAAATTCGTATGACCATGAATAACGACGTTGCCAATGTACATTTTACAGTGAACAACCCGCAAGCTCGTGACATTATTGAACAGACGCTCCCTCGTTTGAGAGAAATGCTAGCGCAACAAGGTATGCAGCTGGCTGATTCTTCCGTCCAGCAACAAAACAGCGGGCAACAGCAAGGTAGGTATACTGCTGAACAACATGGTCAAAGCGCGCAAAGTGGCGGTTTTTCTGGACAGTCCGAAGAGGGTTTTGAATCTGATGTCAATCTGGATTTGAATGTCGCTTCAAAGCGTGATGGAATTAGTTTTTACGCATAAAAGGCCGTTTAACGGCAATGGCATACGGTTACCAAGCAACTCACTAAAACGTCTTGGTAACTCAAAAGAACAATAAGAGACAAGAATGGCAGAAGAACAGTTACAAGGGGCCGATGCGCCGAAAGGAAAAAGCAAGTTACTTATCATCATCATCGCTGTTGTAGTATTACTACTTGGTGGCGGGGCAGCGGCATTTTTTCTAATGGGCTCTGATGAACCTGCTCAGGCTGAATCGTCTCAACAGGCTCAAGTGAAGGCATCGAATGCTGCGCCCATCGCGTATGTGAATCTTCCTCAGGCATTTGTATTTAACGTTACTGGGGATAGCCGCGATAGGTTGGTTCAAATTAAAGCGCAGTTAATGGTTCGCGGTGCAGAAAATGAAGAGTTGGCGCGGTATCATTCGCCACTGATTGAAAGCTCTATGCTATCAACGTTTGCTTCCGCGACGGTTGATCAATTGCGCTCTCCTACAGGACGAGTGGAATTGCGCGATCGTGCTTCCGAAGATATCAAAGCAGCGCTGAATGCTGCGGTCGGTAAGCCAGTGATTGAAAAAGTACTGTTTACAGATTTTGTTATTCAATAGGTAAAACGTGACCGATCTATTAAGCCAAGACGAAATTGATGCGCTATTGCATGGGGTTGACGATGTTGATGACGTCGATGAACCGATAGAAAACGACACTGAGGGTGCCGTCAATTTTGATTTCTCGTCGCAAGACAGAATCGTACGTGGTCGAATGCCGACGCTCGAACTTATCAACGAGCGCTTCGCACGGCACATGCGTATTAGTCTGTTTAATATGCTGCGTAAAACGGCAGAGGTGTCGATCAATGGCGTGCAGATGATGAAGTTTGGTGAATACCAGAACACATTGTACGTGCCAACCAGTTTGAACATGGTGCGTTTTCGTCCGTTAAAAGGCACTGCGTTGATCACCATGGAGGCTCGTTTAGTCTTTATTCTGGTAGAAAACTTCTTTGGCGGTGATGGTCGATTCCACGCCAAAATCGAAGGCCGCGAATTTACCCCAACGGAACGCCGCATCATTCAGTTGTTACTGA
The DNA here is from genome assembly GCF_033340155.1 of Vibrio sp. 1562. NCBI lineage: Bacteria > Pseudomonadati > Pseudomonadota > Gammaproteobacteria > Vibrionales > Vibrionaceae > Vibrio > Vibrio sp. 1562. Next base: position 17,694 of record NZ_JAWOVY010000009.1, on the reverse strand, counting down.
AAATTGTATTTGAAGATTATAAAGAAGCGTGGTCGCCAGTGATGGGGGTAGAGTTCGAATATCTCGACTCTGAAGTAAACCCAAGCATGGCAAACATTGTCAGCCCGACAGAAGTGATTGTCGTGAGTTCATTCCATATAGAAGTTGACGGCGGTGGCGGCGATTTTCATGTCGTTATGCCTTACTCCATGGTTGAGCCTATCCGTGAACTATTGGATGCAGGTGTTCAGTCCGACAAGATGGAAACGGACGTTCGCTGGAGCTCAGCACTACGTGAAGAGATCATGGATTGTCCGGTTAACTTCCGCGTGAACTTGCTCGAAAAAGACATTTCTTTGCGTGATCTCATGGAGCTGCAACCGGGCGATATCATCCCGATTGAAATGCCAGAACATGCGACGATGTTTGTAGAAGACCTACCGACCTATCGCGTAAAAATGGGTCGTTCGGAAGACAAATTAGCGGTGCAAATTTCTGAGGAAATTGAGCGCCCACATGTCGTCAAAACAGATTTAGCTTTCTTAGGTAAAGACATCATGTCCGAGCTTGAGAGTGAAGACGATATAGACCATTAAGATACCTTATTAAATAGACATGCTATGGCATGAGTAAGGCGTAACACAGGATAGAAAAATGGAACCAAGTGACGATCAAAAGCTAGCAGACGAATGGGCAGCCGCTCTTGGCGAAGACCCGTCTGCCCCTTCTGTAGACGTAGATGAAGTATTGGCTGCGCCACTGGAAGAGCTAAAAGACACTTCAAGCCCAATTAGCGAAGATGAGCGTCGTAAACTCGACACTATTATGGATATCCCGGTGACGATTTCGATGGAAGTCGGTCGTTCTCAAATTAGCATTCGGAACCTGTTGCAGCTTAACCAAGGTTCGGTTGTTGAGTTGGATCGTCTAGCCGGTGAGTCGCTCGACGTATTGGTTAACGGTACTTTGATTGCTCACGGCGAAGTCGTGGTCGTCAACGATAAGTTTGGTATCCGTTTGACGGATGTGATCAGCCAAACTGAACGAATTAAGAAGCTGCGTTAAGATGAGTCGTTCAATCAAAATGCGACTGAAGCAAATCACTGGAGCACTGAGCTTAATGCTAAGTGCTCCTTATGCATTTGCTGCCGCACCAAATAATCTGGATCTTGCGACGACACTTGGCTCGCTTGTGCTTGTAATCGGCGTGATTCTTTTACTGGCTTGGTTGCTGAAACGTATGCAAGTGCCAGCGATGGGACAACAAAAGGGCTTGCGTATAGTGAGTCAGTTGCCAGTGGGTACAAAAGAAAGAATCGCAGTAGTTCAAGTGGGTGAAGAACAGTTTTTGGTTGGGATTACTAGCCAATCGATCCAAACTTTAGCCAAGTTAGATAAGCCACTGAAAGAGGAAGAGTTGGCGACCAATGCTTTTGCGACTCAATTTAGCCAGCTGATCAAAAAACATGACAAAGGGTAATCCAATTCGTTTGCTCCTGAGTACGTTGTTACTTTTTGTCGGCGTGCTGTTTTCTTCATTTACCTTTGCTGAAGCAGAGGAGTCAGCGCTGCCAGATAACTTAGCCGATGGAAGTAGTGTTACAGTTCAGGCTATGCAAAGTGATACTGGTGCTAGCCGTGCTATGTCCGTTTCTAGTGGCGGTGGTATTCCAGCATTCACCATGACCACGAACCCTGATGGCAGTGAAGACTACTCGGTTACACTACAAATTTTAGCGTTAATGACCATGCTTGGCTTCTTGCCTGCCATGGTGATTCTGATGACCTCGTTCACTCGAATTGTGGTGGTGATGTCGATATTGCGTCAGGCAATGGGTTTGCAACAAACGCCTTCTAATCAGGTTATTATTGGTATTGCGCTGTTTTTGACCTTTTTTGTTATGTCTCCTGTCCTGAACGAAATCAACGACAAAGCTGTTCAGCCTTATTTGAACGAGCAAGTCACGGCGCGAGAAGCGTTTGATGCTGCACAAGCGCCAATGAAAGCATTTATGCTTAAGCAGACCCGAATCAAAGACTTGGAGACGTTCGTAACCATGTCAGGAGAGCAAGTCGAGAATCCAGAAGATGTGTCGATGGCGGTATTGATTCCGGCTTTTATCACCTCAGAGCTAAAAACTGCATTCCAAATTGGCTTTATGCTCTTCTTGCCGTTTTTGATCATTGACCTTGTAGTCGCTTCGGTACTGATGGCAATGGGTATGATGATGTTGTCACCAATGATTGTTTCGTTGCCGTTCAAGTTGATGTTGTTCGTATTGGTCGATGGTTGGAACTTGATACTCTCGACACTTGCGGGCAGCTTTGCCCTTTAGATAAGCGCAGATAGAGGATAAGACATGACACCAGAAATGTTTGTCGAGCTTTTCCGTGAAGCACTTTGGATGGTGCTTATCATGGTCTGCGCTATTATCATCCCAAGCTTGCTTATCGGCCTTGTAGTCGCGATTTTTCAAGCTGCGACATCCATCAACGAACAAACATTGAGCTTCTTACCGCGTTTGATTGTCACGCTTTTGGCCCTGATGCTGTTTGGGCATTGGATGACGCAAATGTTGATGGAATATTTCTATGGCTTGATTGAACGCTTACCTCAGGTGCTTTATTAGAGGCGCCTATGGAGTACCCCACTAGCGTTGTCTTAGATTGGATCGCAAACTACTTCTGGCCCTATGTTCGTATCTCATCCATGTTGATGGTGATGACAGTAACCGGGGCCCGATTTGTTTCGCCAAGAATCCGCCTTTACCTCGGTTTAGCCATCACTTTCGCTGTCATGCCAGCCATCCCCGCCGTACCTCAGGACATTGAGCTACTCTCGTTTCGTGGCTTCATGACCATTGCCGAGCAAATGATCATCGGCATAGCGATGGGTATGGTTACTCAATTTATGATTCAAACCTTTGTCCTACTTGGTCAAATATTGGGTATGCAATCAAGTTTGGGCTTTGCTTCTATGGTTGATCCCGCAAATGGTCAGAACACGCCATTGCTTGGCCAGTTATTCATGTTCTTAACGACAATGTTTTTCCTTGCCACCGATGGACACTTAAAAATGCTGCAATTGGTGGTGTTCAGTTTTAAAACTTTGCCGATTGGCTCCGGCTCGTTCAACGCGGTTGATTTCCGTGAAATGGCAGGCTGGCTTGGTATTATGTTCCAAACGGCATTGAGTATGTCTCTATCCGGCATTATTGCACTACTGACCATTAACTTGTCGTTTGGTGTAATGACCCGTGCCGCACCACAGCTGAATATCTTCTCGCTTGGTTTTGCTTTTGCTTTGATGGTGGGTCTATTACTTTGTTGGTACATACTGGCTGGTCTATACAGTCATTATGAAATGTTCTGGACAGTGGGTGAGGCGCAGATTTGTCGGCTTATTCGCTTGGAGTGCTAAGATTTGGCAGAATCAGACGGTCAGGAACGCACCGAAGAAGCCACGCCCCGACGGTTACAACAAGCCAGAGAAAAGGGGCAGGTCGCTCGATCTAAAGAGCTCGCATCAGCATCTGTGCTGATCGTTGGCGCCATTTCATTGATGTGGTTTGGCGAGGCGTTAGCACGTTCATTGTTTTCCATCATGAGCCGTTTATTTGATCTTCAACGAGAAGAGATTTTCGATACTGCAAAACTGTTTGATATCGCTTTGGGCGCGATGAGTGATTTGTTGTTCCCACTATTTTTGGTGTTAGCGACATTGTTTACCGCCGCCATGATTGGAGCAGCAGGTGTGGGAGGAATCAGTTTTTCTGCCCAAGCAGCCATGCCCAAGCTGTCGAAAATGAATCCGCTTAGCGGCTTAAAGCGAATGGTTGGCATGCAAAGCTGGGTAGAGTTGATCAAATCAATCCTTAAAGTGGTTCTGGTCACTGGTGTCGCCATCTATTTGATCCAAGTATCGCAGGCCGATCTGATTCAATTGAGCATGGATGTGTATCCGCAAAACATCTTCCATGCTTTAGATATTTTGCTGAACTTTATTTTGCTGATCAGTTGCTCGCTATTGATTGTGGTTGCCATCGATATTCCATTTCAAATTTGGCAGCACGCTGATCAGTTAAAAATGACCAAGCAAGAAGTCAAAGACGAATACAAAGAGACTGAAGGTAAGCCGGAAGTGAAAGGCCGTATTCGTATGTTGCAAAGGGAAGCTGCTCAACGTCGAATGATGGCGGATGTTCCTCAAGCTGATGTTATTGTTACTAACCCAGAGCACTTCTCGGTAGCGCTTCGTTATAAACAGAAGACAGACCGTGCGCCAGTCGTGATCGCTAAAGGTACTGACCACATGGCGATGAAGATTCGAGAAGTCGCCCGCGAACATGACATTACGATTGTGCCAGCACCACCTTTGGCTCGTGCGTTGTACCACACGACAGAGCTCGAGCAAGAGATCCCCGATGGGTTATTTACTGCCGTCGCTCAGGTTTTGGCATTTGTATTCCAATTGAAGCAATACCGAAAACGAGGTGGACAGCGCCCGAAAATTCAAGATTATGATTTGCCAATCCCGCCCGAGCACCGTCATTGATACGAAAAGCGGTAAAGCCTTAAAAAAGCTCGTTTGATCAAAAGCTAAGCTCTATTTGAGTGTTTAGTCATTATTTTGGCGCTAATTATGGTACATAGATTGCTTAAAACGCTTTAATTATCAACCCTACCTAAACTTTTAGGCTAAAGCGGTCGCGTATTAATAGTAAGAGCTTACGCGACGCTTCAATCGATTGAGATCTCTCGTAGTATGAAGTTAAGCCTGCCGTTTGCAGATAAATTGCCACGAATCCCTCAACGTGAAATGCCAGCTATTGGTGCTCCGGTGATGGTTTTGGCCACCCTAGCGATGGTGGTACTGCCGATTCCAGCATTTTTGCTGGATATGTTCTTCACCTTTAACATCGCGCTGTCGATGGTGGTGTTGTTAGTGACCGTTTACACACGTCGCCCTTTGGACTTCGCTGCTTTTCCAACGGTATTGCTGATCGCCACGTTGCTCCGCTTGGCTTTGAACGTTGCCTCGACTCGTGTCGTCTTACTGCATGGTCATGAAGGCGGTAATGCGGCAGGTAACGTAATTGAGGCGTTCGGTAACGTCGTTATTGGTGGTAACTACGCGGTCGGCCTAGTGGTTTTCCTCATCTTAATGATCATCAACTTTATGGTGGTGACCAAAGGTGCGGGTCGTATCTCTGAGGTAAGTGCTCGCTTTACGCTTGATGCGTTGCCGGGTAAGCAAATGGCGATTGATGCGGACTTGAATGCCGGATTGATAGACCAAGAGCAGGCAAGAGTTCGTCGTTTTGAAGTGACCAAAGAAGCGGATTTCTATGGCTCGATGGATGGTGCCTCGAAGTTCGTAAAAGGGGACGCGATTGCCGGTATTTTGATTCTGTTTATCAACATCGTCGGCGGTCTGTCGATCGGTATGGCGCAGTATGGATTGGGTTTCGGTGAAGCGATTGAAATCTATACCTTACTGACAATCGGTGATGGTTTGGTCGCACAAATCCCATCGCTATTGCTGTCAATTGCAGCGGCAATGATGGTGACACGCCAAAACACCGATGAAGACATGGGGGAACAACTGGTCTTCCAGATGTTCGACAACCCAAAAGCGCTGATGATTACTGCGGCTATTCTTGGTGTGATGGGCATCGTACCGGGCATGCCACACTTTGCGTTTTTGAGCCTGGCAGTCGCGGCCGGTGCAGCGGCATATTTCATCGACAAACGGCAGAAGCAGAAAGCGAAAGAGCCCGCTTTACCAGCAACAGCAGACGAAGGTACAGAACCTTCCTCACAGCGCGAACTGTCTTGGGATGACGTCCAGCCAGTCGATATTATTGGCTTGGAAGTCGGTTATCGCTTAATCCCTTTGGTGGACAGAGACCAAGGTGGGGAACTGTTAGAGCGCGTAAAAGGCGTGCGTAAAAAGTTATCGCAAGATTTTGGGTTCCTAATTCCAGCGGTTCATATTCGTGACAATCTTGAGCTGACCCCAAACAGTTACCGAATTACATTGATGGGGGTTGCGGTGGGCGAAGCAGAGATTCGTCCGGATCAAGAGCTAGCGATTAACCCAGGTCAGGTGTATGGCATGATTGATGGTGAGCCAACCATTGACCCTGCTTTTGGACTGGAAGCCGTATGGATCCGAGAAGATCAGCGTGAGCACGCGCAGGCTCTGGGTTATACGGTTGTTGATTCATCAACGGTATTAGCGACGCACCTAAGCCAGCTATTGACCAACAACGCATCACAGCTAATTGGTCATGAAGAAGTAGAGAATTTATTAGAAATGTTGGGACGCAGCGCGCCTAAGTTGGTCGAGAACTTTGTTCCTGACCAATTACCATTAGGTGTGGTGGTGAAAGTCCTACAAAACTTGTTAAACGAGGCCATTCCAATCCGCGATATTCGCACGATTGTTCAAACTTTGGCTGAGTACTCAAGTAAGAGTCAAGAAGCTGACATATTGACGGCAGCAGTTCGAATTAGTCTTAAACGTCTAATTGTTCAAGAAATCAATGGTATAGAGCCTGAGTTACCAGTGATTACTTTGATACCCGAACTGGAACAAATATTGCATCAAACTATGCAAGCATCAGGAGGCGAATCTGCGGGGATTGAACCGGGACTCGCTGAGCGATTGCAGTCTTCACTAAGCCAAGCGACACAGGAACAAGAACTGAAAGGCGAACCTGCCGTTCTGCTTACTTCCGGCGTATTACGCTCGACGTTGGCGAAATTTGTGAAGAACACAATACCTAATCTCCGGGTACTGTCTTACCAAGAAATCCCGGATGAAAAACAGATCAGAATTGTGCAAGCCGTGGGTAACTGATCTCACGCATCATTAATGGATTCATAGTTTGAAAATAAAGCGATTTTTTGCCAAAGACATGAGAACGGCGCTGCTCCAAGTGAAAGAGGAGTTAGGCGCGGAAGCGGTGATCATGTCAAACAAGAAAGTGGCTGGTGGAGTAGCGATTGTTGCGGCGATAGATAGTGAATCTAATCCGTCTCAAGCAAGCGCAGCGTCACAGCAAAATCGCGGTGCTTCTCAATCGAATCGCTATAACGAACATCGTCAAATGTCATCGTCTTCTGCTGATCGTTACCAAGATCGTCATTTAGATGAAGATAAAATTAGCCTGAACAGTAATAACAGTAACAATGAAAAAACAGGCTCAATGACGCAGCGATTCGCTAATATGCTTAAGCAATATAGCGGTGGTGCAGCAGATGCTGACGACCACGTAGCGGAAAATGAAGATTCGCTCTCTGCTTTGCTGCAACGCCAAAATAAGCATCGCGACGGCTACAACCAAGAAAAGCCAGCGCCATATCAACCAGATTCACCTTTGGCGAAGCTAATCGCACAGGACAATCGATTTGAACGTCCGACGCCCAAGCTGGACCCGACGCGCTATGACCGACGTCGCCCAAGTGATGAGCGTGACGAATCGGCCGATGAGCTAGAAAGCATGCGCGAAGAGATGACGTCAATTCGTCGTCTGTTGGAGCACCAAGTTTCTGGTCTGATGTGGCAAGAAGTAGAACGTCGTGAGCCACTAAGAGCAATGCTGATTAAGCGCTTAGAGCGAATGGGCGTTTCTCCGGAGTTAGCAGACCAGATGGCCTGTTATATCCCGGAAGATACAAAGCCAGCGCGAGCGTGGAAAGCGTTATTGTCGCTGGTGGCGGATCAAATCAATATTCCTAAACAGGACATTTTAAAACGTGGTGGCGTAGTCGCATTGTTGGGTCCGACGGGGGTTGGGAAAACAACAACCGTAGCGAAACTCGCAGCACGCGCAGCCATGGAATACGGTGCCGACAATGTGGCCCTTGTGACAACAGATACATATCGCATAGGTGCACATGAGCAACTCTCAATTTATGGAAGAATTATGGGTTGTCCCGTAAGAGTTGCTAAAGATTCTAACGAGTTAGCCGATGTTATATATCAGCTAAGAAACAGAAGACTGATTTTGGTCGATACGGCAGGGATGGGGCAACGAGATGTGAGGCTTTCCGAGCAGCTCGACACTCTAATGCAAGAGAGCGGGGAAGTGATTCACAGCTACCTTGTTTTGCCGGCTACCGCACAACGTCGTGTTCTACAAGAAACGCTGGATCACTTCCGACGTATACCACTTTCGGGTTGTATTATGACGAAGCTTGATGAGTCATTAAGCCTAGGCGAATTCATCAGTGTAGTGATTCAAAACGCAATGCCAGTAGCTTACATCGCTAATGGTCAGCGCGTACCAGAAGACATTGTGATAGCGCAACCAAAATATATGCTTGCGAAAGCAAATGAACTGTTAGAGAAGTCGACAGAGAACGAACCTCACTTTTGGAACAGTGACAGTGAAGGACTCTAAGGCGGCGGACTACTATGACTGAGAATATGATACACGATCAAGCAAGCGGCCTCCGTCGCTTAACACAACCATCGTTGACCAAAGTGATTGCTGTTACTGGCGGCAAAGGTGGTGTGGGGAAATCAAACGTAACACTGGGTCTGGCGATTTGTATGGCTCGCCAAGGCAAGAAGGTGATGGTTCTCGACGCTGATTTAGGTCTGGCCAATGTGGACGTGATGCTCGGAATTCGTGCAAAACGTAATCTAGGACATGTCTTAGCGGGTGAATGTGAGCTAAAAGATGCGATTGTCGAAGGGCCTTATGGTATAAAGATAATTCCTGCAACTTCTGGCACACAGAGCATGACAGAGCTTTCTCACGCTCAGCATGCTGGACTCATTCGAGCATTTGGTAGTCTTGAAGACGAAATGGATGTCCTGCTGATTGATACCGCTGCTGGTATCTCTGACATGGTAATCAGTTTTTCGCGAGCAGCTCAAGATGTGGTTGTAGTTGTGTGTGATGAACCGACGTCAATCACAGATGCCTATGCATTAATCAAGCTGTTGAGTAAAGAACACCAAGTTCAACGCTTTAAAGTTGTAGCAAATATGGTCAGAAGCTACCGTGAAGGGCGAGAATTGTTTGCAAAGTTGACACTAGTCACAGAGCGATTCTTGAATGTTAGCCTTGAACTCGTAGCATGTATTCCATTAGATGATAAAGTACGACAGGCTGTAAAAAGACAAAAAATTGTCGTTGATGCGTTCCCACGCTCGCCTGCCGCTTTAGCTATCAGCTCACTAGCAAACAAAGCGTTGACGTGGCCACTACCGAAAACACCAAGTGGACACTTGGAATTTTTTGTGGAAAGGTTGCTAAATCGTACCGAATTCGCAGAGGACCCTTTTGGTGAATAAAGCGATAACCTATGACCAACATGGCAAATTTAATAGCCAGCAGGCGTTCATTGAACGTTATTCAGTGTTGGTTAAGCGCATTGCTCACCACCTACTAGGCCGTTTACCGCCGAGTGTTCAGGTAGAGGATTTAATTCAGGCCGGCATGATCGGTCTTATCGAAGCTCAGCAGAATTATGATGGTTCTAAAGGTGCGAGCTTTGAAACTTATGCAGGTATCCGTATTCGTGGCGCAATGTTAGATGACATGCGTAAAGGCGATTGGGTACCGCGTTCTGTTCATAAAAATAATCGAGAGATTAACCAAGCGATTGCGGAGCTGGAAGGCGAATTAAATCGAGATCCTACTGATTCTGAAGTAGCCACGCATCTCGGTATGACACTGGATCAATATCATAGTGCTCTTACCGATATCAACTGCTCAAAATTAGTCGGTATTGAAGATTTAGGCGTTTCTGATGATGTGATTTCACCGGCGGATGAAACCGATGACAGCAACCCATTCAAAGGGGTAGTTGATGAATCATTTCGAAAAGCACTGGTTGAATCAATAAAACAGCTTCCAGAGCGTGAAGCTTTGGTTCTTTCGCTTTATTATGATGAAGAACTCAATTTGAAAGAAATTGGCGATGTGTTAGGCGTAAGCGAATCTCGCGTAAGTCAAATACTGAGTCAAGCGATGCAACGTTTACGTACCAAGCTCAGTGCGTGGACACAAAATGACTAAAAACACTGATTTTACGATTCAGTGGAGGCAATTTTGAATAAAAACATGAAGATCCTTATTGTTGATGATTTCTCAACAATGCGCCGTATTGTTAAAAACCTGCTTCGTGACTTGGGTTTCAATAACACTCAAGAAGCGGACGATGGTTTAACCGCATTACCAATGCTGAAAAAAGGTGACTTCGATTTTGTTGTAACTGACTGGAACATGCCAGGTATGCAAGGCATCGATTTGCTTAAACACATCCGCGCGGATGCAGAACTTAAGCATCTGCCAGTTCTAATGATCACGGCTGAAGCGAAGCGTGAGCAGATCATTGAAGCTGCTCAAGCAGGTGTAAACGGCTACATTGTTAAGCCATTTACTGCTGCAACATTAAAAGAAAAATTAGATAAAATTTTCGAGCGTTTATAACTCTCTCTTTCTCTTTGTTATTCGAGTCATTCATACCAATTATTAAATACCTATTAAATGACTCGTTTAGCGTTTTCAAAGTGATAAGAAGAACTAAACGTAAAAGGGTCTATTCAGAATGATCTCACTAGAGCAGGCGAAGTCACTCGTTCAAATGCTAGAAAACGGGGAACAAGACCAAGCCAATATGCTTGTTGCCTCGATCTACGAAGGTGCCGATAACCCAATGCTGCAAGAAATTGGAGCGTTAACTCGAGACCTTCACGAATCACTCAAGCAGTTCAGTCTCGATCAGCGCATGACCGAAATTGCGAAAGACGAAATCCCTAACGCTAGGGATCGTCTCAATTATGTGATCGAGAAGACAGAGCTTGCAGCCAACAAAACAATGGATGCGGTCGACTGCTGCCTTCCTATCGCTGATAACCTGCATGATTGCCTTCTAAAAGTTCGTCCTCAATGGAATGAACTCATGCACGGGCGCATAGAATTAAGCGAATTTAAAGCACTGTGTCACCGAATCGACGGGCTATTAGTGCAAGTCGAAGGTGACAGCACTGAATTGCGCGGCCAATTGACCGAAATTCTCATGGCGCAAGACTTCCAAGACCTAACTGGCCAAATCATTCGCCGCGTAATTACGTTGGTTAATGAAGTTGAAGGCCGCTTAGTGGAAATCCTAACCGTATTCTCTGGAAATAAACTTGAAGAACATATTCAAGTTTTGTCAGAACCGGCAGATAAAAAGAATACACAAACAAGCGAAGCCGAAGGCCCGATTCTTCATCCAGAACTGAGAGAAGATGCGGTTTCATCGCAGGACGAAGTCGATGACTTGTTGTCCAGTCTTGGATTTTAAAGGTAACGTATGAGCTACGATTTAGACGAAGATATTCTTCAGGACTTTCTCATTGAGGCTGGGGAAATTCTCGAGCTGCTTTCTGAGCAGTTGGTTGAATTGGAAAATAACCCAGAAGACAAAGACTTACTTAATGCTATTTTCCGCGGGTTTCATACCGTAAAAGGCGGTGCCGGCTTCCTTTCATTGGCAGAGCTAGTCGATACTTGTCATGGTGCGGAGAACGTGTTCGACGTTTTACGAAACGGTCAACGCACGGTAACGCAAAACTTAATGGATACGATGCTAAAAGCCTTGGATACGGTTAATACCCAGTTCCAGGCTGTTCAAGATCGTGAGCCGTTAGAAGCTGCGGACCCTGAGCTTCTTGAAGAACTTCATCGTCTATGCAAACCTGAGTCAGAAGATGAAGTAGCGGCAACCGTAGTTGAAGAACCAGTGGCTACTCCAGAGCCTATTATTCCCGAGCCTATCATCGAAGAACCTGCTGCGCCGTCAGCACCATCAAGTGTCGGCTCTGTTGATGAAATTACCCAAGACGAATTCGAAAAGCTACTTGATGAGCTTCATGGTAAAGGTTCAGCGCCAGGCGCCTCAATGTCTGCGACATCTACAACGCCATCTGAACCGCCTCAATCGAGTGCGCCATCAGTTGAAAGTGGTGATATCACTGATGATGAGTTTGAACGTTTACTCGATGAACTGCACGGTGTAGGAAAAAGCCCTTCTACGGCAGAGGCTGCTGCATCTGCATCCGTACCAGTAGAGCCACCTAAAGCGGCAGAGCCTTCCGCTCCAGTGTCATCTTCATCAAATCAAGACAGTGACTTAATGACGGACGAAGAGTTCGAAAAGTTACTCGATGAGCTACATGGTTCAGGTAAAGGTCCAACGCTAGAAGAATTGGATATGGCAACGAAGCCTGCTTCAGCAAACGTAGAGCAAAGCCCTGCGAAACCTGAGCCTGTTGCTAAGCCAGCACCCGTTCAAACAGCGCCAGCACCAAAGCCAGAATCTAAACCAGTCGCCGTAAAAGAAGAAGCTAAAGCACCAGCGGTTAAAAAACCTCAGGCTGAAGCAACCGTTCGTGTTGATACCTCGACGCTTGATACCATCATGAACATGGTGGGTGAGCTCGTATTGGTTCGAAACCGCCTATTAAGCCTTGGTTTGAATAGCGACAACGAAGAGATGTCCAAAGCGGTCGCTAACCTTGATGTGGTAACTGCGGATCTACAAGGCGCGGTAATGAAAACGCGTATGCAGCCAATTAAGAAAGTGTTTGGCCGTTTCCCGCGCGTTGTCCGTGACTTGGCTCGTAACCTAAATAAAGACATCGTGCTAGAAATGCGCGGTGAAGAAACCGATCTCGATAAGAACCTTGTAGAAGCATTGGCCGATCCGTTGATTCACTTGGTACGTAACTCGGTTGATCACGGTATTGAAATGCCAGACGCACGCGCGAAGGCCGGCAAATCACGCACAGGTAAAGTGATTTTGTCAGCATCGCAAGAAGGGGACCATATTGAACTATCCATCGTAGATGATGGTGGCGGTATGGACCCGAACAAACTGCGTGGCATCGCGGTGAAGCGTGGCATGATGGATGAAGATGCGGCGGCACGTTTAACAGATAAAGAGTGCTTCAACCTTATCTTCGCACCTGGTTTCTCAAGTAAAGATAAAATTTCTGACATCTCTGGTCGTGGTGTGGGTATGGACGTGGTTAAGACGGCGATCAATACCTTAAACGGTTCAATCGATATCGATTCTGAGCTAGGCAAGGGCACTAAGATTACGATCAAAGTACCACTAACGTTAGCGATTTTACCGACTCTGATGGTTGGTGTTGGCGGTCATCCGTTTGCTCTACCACTGGCTTCGGTGAGTGAAATTTTCCACTTAGATCTTAGCCGTACAAACGTGGTAGATGGTCAGCTGACGATCATTGTACGTGAGAAATCTATCCCGCTATTTTACTTACAAAACTGGTTAGCATCCAAATCGCAAAACGTCCAAGAGCGTACTGGTCACGGTCACGTGGTGATTGTACAGATTGGTAACCAACGCGTTGGTTTTGTTGTGGATACGCTTATTGGTCAAGAAGAAGTGGTTATTAAGCCACTCGATAATCTATTACAGGGCACTCCAGGTATGGCTGGTGCGACAATTACTAGCGATGGCCACATTGCATTAATTCTAGATGTGCCTGATTTACTTAAGCGATACGCTGCGGCTTCACGCCTTTAAGCAAAGCTGACGTTATTAAAAGGAATAAGATGGCGATTAAAGTACTAGTCGTTGATGATTCGAGTTTTTTCCGACGTCGCGTGAGCGAAATCATCAACTCAGAATCGCGCCTAGAAGTGATTGACGTTGCGGTAAATGGTAGAGAGGCGGTTGAGAAAGCCAAATCTCTCAAACCTGACGTCATCACGATGGATATTGAAATGCCAGTGATGGATGGCATTACAGCTGTACGTGAAATAATGGCCGCTGCTCCAACGCCAATTCTAATGTTTTCGTCCCTGACCCACGACGGGGCGAAAGCTACGCTTGATGCGCTAGATGCGGGCGCATTGGACTTCTTACCGAAAAAGTTTGAGGACATTGCGCGTAACCGTGAAGAAGCGGTGTCATTACTTCAACAGCGTGTGATTCAGATTGCCTCGAAGCGCGCTTTCATGCGTCGACCTATCGCTCGCCCAACAGCGAGTACCAGCACGACTACTCGATCATTAGGTTCAAGAACGGCTTCAGCTGTGACTCCAACACCAACTCGACCTGCTGCGACAAAGTACCGTGCTTCTGGTAAGAAGTATCAACTGACGGCAATTGGCACATCAACAGGTGGCCCCGTTGCTCTACAAAAAATTCTGACGCGTTTGCCGATGAACTATCCGCATCCGATTGTATTGATTCAACACATGCCAGCAACGTTTACTGCTGCGTTTGCCAGTCGTTTGAACACCTTGTGTAAGATTCAAGTGAAAGAAGCACAAGATGGCGATGTGTTACAGCCCGGTGTGGCATACCTTGCACCAGGTGGGAAACAAATGATGGTGGATGGACGAGCGGGCGCTGCTCGTCTTCGCATTATTGATGGCGGCGACCGCATGAACTACAAACCATGTGTGGATGTGACTTTTGGTTCTGCCGCAAAAGTATATGGCGACAAAGTGCTCTCTTTAGTGTTGACAGGCATGGGTGCAGACGGTCGTGAGGGCGCTCGCATGTTGAAGTCTGCAGGCTCAACAATTTGGGCACAAGATGAAGAAAGTTGTGTTGTTTATGGCATGCCCCAAGCGGTTGCTAAAGCAGGCATTTCTTCAGAAGATTTACCGCTTGACCGCATTGCTGAACGCATGTTGGTGGAAGTTGGCCTAGCTTAGGATTCATCATGATTGTTTGGAGTGTAGCTAACCAGAAAGGAGGCGTGGGTAAAACCACCTCAACAGTGACATTGGCGGGCTTATTGAGCCAGAAAGGCCATCGAGTATTGATGGTTGATACTGATCCTCACGCCTCACTGACTACTTATCTCGGTTATGATCCTGATGCAGTAACTTCGAGCCTATTTGATTTATTCCAGTTGAAGACGTTTTCTCGTGAGACGGTTAAGCCGTTGATTTTAGAAACAGAGCTGGAAGGAATGGATATCATTCCCGCGCATATGTCCCTTGCCACGCTTGATCGCGTAATGGGTAATCGCAGTGGTATGGGATTAATCTTAAAACGGGCGCTGCAAACTGTCTCACAAGACTATGACTATGTGTTGATTGACTGTCCGCCAATCCTTGGCGTGATGATGGTGAACGCGTTGGCAGCCAGTGACCGAATTTTGATTCCTGTTCAAACAGAGTTTTTGGCGATGAAAGGTCTAGAGCGCATGATGCGTACGCTAACCATTATGCAAAAATCTCGCCCGGGCGGTTTCAAAGTGACTATCGTCCCAACCATGTACGATAAGCGCACGAAAGCGTCATTGCAGACATTGATGCAACTGAAAAAAGATTACCCAAATCAAGTGTGGACCTCAGCGGTGCCTATTGATACCAAGTTCCGCGATGCCAGTTTAAAGCACTTGCCAGCTTCGCATTTTGCATCTAGTAGCCGTGGTGTGTTTGCCTATAAACAGCTACTGATTTACCTGGAGAGGTTGGCGTTCGATGAGCAGTAATGATGTGCTGTCCAGTGAACAAGCACTTGATGACTACTTTAATGCATTACTGGATGATGAAACTGAAATAACGACTCTTGAGGAAGACCTTGACCTGTTGGCTCAAGAGGTATCATCTGCAGAGCCAGAGCCAGAGCCAGAGCCAGAGCCAGAGCCAGAGCCAGAGCCAGAGCCAGAGCCAGAGCCAGAGCCAGAGCCAGAATTACAGCTACAATACTCGGAGCCAGAAACGTACCAGTTTCAAGAAACATATCCGCCAGAGTTGGAAGCTCCAAACCTGGAAGATGTTCAAAGGCTATTAAGTCAGCTTGAAGCAAGCAACCCAGTGGCTGAGTTGGATATTGATAGTATTCTTGAACAAAATACGATTGATATTGCAGCAGAGATAAAAGCGGCTGAGCCTGAGGTACAAACCTTTAGTGAGGTGCCTGAGCTTCAGGGTGTTGAGGAAATACAGGACTGGGTGATTGATGAGCCAGTTTTTGAGGAAGCGCAACCAGAGGTGGATGAACCTCACGCAGTGATCGAACAAAGTATCAATATAGAAGCGAACGTCGATACTGAACTCGAAACACAAGCAGATTCCGATATACCAACGGTCTGGGAAAGCACGAAGCGAAGTGAGGACTTCCAAGTTCTTTACTTTGATGTGAATGGTGTCACGTTTGCTGTACCTCTTGATGAGTTAGGTGGTATTCATCGCATTAGCGAGCTTAACCATTTGATAGGAAAACCCGCCTGGTATTTGGGGCTACAAACGAATCGCGAGCAGCAGTTTGATGTCATCGATACCGCGAAATGGGTGATGGCAGATAAGCTTCGTGATGATAGCTATAAAGATAACTACCAATATGTCGTCATGCTTGGTGAGAGCATGTGGGGGTTGGCCAGTAACCAATTAATGGGGACTGAAACGCTTAATATCGACAAGGTTCGCTGGCGTGAGCAGGCGGGTAAACGCCCTTGGCTAGCGGGCATGGTAAAAGAAAAAATGTGTGCCTTAATTCATGTCCAGGCGCTCATTGACATGCTAAACGCCGGTTTAGATGTCAAATCACTGAATTAGATTTAAGTCGGGAACGACATTAACGAGGATTAACTATGTCTCAAGCTTTTGAAGTAGAAGTGAAGAAAGATGCATCGAATGACGAAGTTCTTCAGTGGGTGACGTTCCAGCTAGAAGAAGAAACGTACGGCATCAACGTAATGCAAGTTCGTGAAGTACTTCGTTATACTGAAATTGCCCCTGTTCCAGGTGCACCAGATTATGTACTTGGTATCATCAACCTACGCGGTAATGTAGTTACTGTTATCGATACACGTTCACGTTTTGGCCTGATGGAAGGCGAAGTCACCGACAACACTCGTATTATTGTGATCGAGTCTGAGCGTCAAGTGATTGGTATCTTAGTAGATAGCGTGGCAGAAGTCGTTTATCTGCGTTCTTCTGAAATTGATACGACGCCTTCAGTTGGTACCGACGAGAGTGCGAAGTTCATCCAGGGTGTGAGCAATCGTGACGGCAAGCTTCTTATCCTTGTGGATTTGAACAAGCTGCTAACAGATGACGAGTGGGACGAGATGGCTCACCTTTAATGGCTGAATGATGATGGCTGAAGAGACTCTTTTATCTGCTCCATTCCTTGCGGGTGGCGTCGCTTTTATCGTGTTAGTATTGGTTGTTTTGCAACTGCGGATTCGCTCGGGGTTACAAAAGCAGTTAGACCAACAACGAGCTCAATCTCGACACGCAGATAAAGAAGTGCAAAAGTTGAGTAAGCAGTTACTCGAAGTGCGCTCGGTTGTCGTTGGTCTTGGGCAAAAAGTGACGGAGCAACAAGACATTATTCAGCACTTAAACGAGAGAATTCGCGAACTCGAACACGCTGATACTGATGGTCGCTTGTACAGTCGCGCTTCTAAAATGGTACAGCTTGGCGCTGATATCAACGAGCTGATTGAAGAGTGCGAACTACCAAAAGCCGAAGCTGAGTTGATGCTTTCACTGCAGAAGAAACTGGCAGGGAAAGAGAAGATTCCACCATTAAGTGGTCAGCCATCAGATGACGCAGAATATCCAGCGCGTGGACGTCGTCGACGCTAAAGGTTATCAAGCGATAAAAAAGAGGCGTTATTACGCCTCTTTTTTTGTTTTCAGCCCTAAACCACCTACTTCAGTAGGTGGTTATCATCCGTTTCGGCTTTGCCTGTAAAACTACTCA